>CACFZX010000014.1:0-23848 GCA_902570905.1 uncultured Pelagibacteraceae bacterium | reverse complement strand
TTCCATCAACAATTATCAAGCTGGATATTGCATTAATTAGAGTATCAATGCTGCTTACTGTTAGTGAAATTGCTAAAATTACAATTATCAATGCTAAAAAAAATAAATCTTTTCCTAACAATAAAGAGAAAAAAGCTAAATCGGGCATTACAGATGAATTATCTGAAACTGCAACCAAACCTGTAAATCCCATAAAAAAAACTATTGGAATAATTATTAAAAAGGAAAAAAATAAACTTTTTTTTTAAAATATCATTGTTTTTTGCAGCATATACTCTTTGCCAATTACCTTGATGAAAAAGGTTTGTTGCTGCAACAGCTATAAAAAAAGTTAATCCAGCTGTGAAATTTGGCATATAATTTGAACTTAATAAATGAGGCTTATTCATTTTAATAAAGTCAAAACTAAACTCAGCAGAATTAAAAGAAATCAAAAAACTAAAAGATATTATCAATAAAATTAGAAAAATTATAAATTGAATACCGTCAGTAAATATTGAAGCTCTTAAACCACCATAAAGAGTATAAATTAATGAAGAAGTAATAACAATTATAGAAGTTATCCATAAACTTGTTCCTGAAATAAAATTAATTAAAATTGCTACTGCAGTAACTTCTGCTATTAAAAATATAGTCATATAAAAAATAGATAAAAATAAAACTAATTTAAATAGTTTTCTTCCAAACTTTATTCTAATAACTTCAATTAGTGTTTTAGCTTTAGGATAAAGTATTCTAAATTTTTGTCCTAGGTAAATTAGGATATATAAAGGGAACGCTGCACCAATTGCATAACCGATTACAGCACCTACCCCGCCCCATGTAGCTGCAGAAGCAGGACCAAATAGTATCCAAGCTCCTAAAGCAGATGAAACTAAACTTGTAGTTAAAGAAAAAGTTCCAATATTTCTATTGGCAACTAAGTAATTATTAAGCCCTTTATATTTTTTTGAGTAAAATATTCCTGTTACAACAAATAACAAACATAAAAAAAATGTTAATAAAATCGAAGATGTTTGATCTATTATATTTAAACTTTGCATTTTTCCCTTTCTGAATTACCGGACAGGTTCTTAGGGTTTATTCTCAGTCTATTATGACACCCCTTACTTAATAATATAATTGATAAAAACAATTAATGATAGTATTTTTTAAGACTATATGCCGACTTACACAGTTACTAATTCAAATTTTAATTTAAAATCTAAGATAAAGAAAGAGTTAGCTAAAGCTATTACTAAGGTTCATAGCAAGGTTACTGGAGCAAATACATATTTTGCACAAGTAATTTTTACAAAAATAAAAAAAAATGATCACTTTATGGGTGGAAAAGAAGTAAAGGATCCACAAATATTCTTAATGGGACAAATTAGAGCCGGTAGATCAAAGAAAATTAAAGACGAACTTATTAAAGGCTTGAGAAATGCTTTAATTAAAACTACTAAATTAGATGATACTCAAGTGTGGGTTTATATTATAGATTTAAATCCATCTCAAATGATTGAATATGGATCAGTATTACCAGAGTCTGGTAAAGAAAAAGAATGGTTTTCTAAATTATCACCTAAATTAAAAAAGAAGCTCTTGGCGTTAGAAAAATAAAATTATCCAATAAGAAATTAATCCAGATGAAATAGTTGCTATGACATTTCTAGAAAAATACCCCACAACGATTGCAATTATAGATGCGAATATTTTAGGGTCACTAATTTCTACAAAAGTTCCATTTTCATTAAAAAATACCGCTGGAAATATTATTGCTGGAAAAACTGCAGATGGAACATAAGATAAAACATCTTTAAGTTTATCTCCTAACATATCTCTTCTCACTAATGCGACCATGGTCATTCTAGTTAAATAAGTCAAAACTCCTGCGATACTTATTGATATCCAGCTCACTTTTTAAACCTCAATAACAATGCAGCAATAATTAGAGCTAAAATAGGTGATATAATTATGTATGATTTGAATGGTGCATCAAAAAATATTAAAGAGCTTATTCCACAAGTTATCATAACAATTACATGATCAATCTTTTTCAAATCTTGTACAACGACCGCAATAAAAGTAAGAGGTATTGCAAATTTTAATCCAAGTTCTGCAGGTACGAATGAACCTAATACAATTCCTGCTAATGTAGAAATTTGCCAACAAACCCAAAGTGTACTTCCAGTTCCAATTAAATGATAATGTAAATATTGTTCTGTTTTATTTTTTTTAAAAAATTTATTAGACTCAGCAAAACCTTGGTCTACAACTAAATAGGAAATCAAAAGTTTTTTAATAAAAGATAATTTTTGTAAGTATTCTGATAAAACTGCACCGTATAACAAATGTCTTGAATTAATTACGCCAACAGATGTTACAGCAATCAAAGCTGAGGCACCACCTGACAATAATTGTAAAAATACAATTTGTGATGCTCCACCAAAAATAATTATGGACATTCCATAAACTAAATATGGATCAAAACCAAGTTCTATACCTATTGCTCCACAAATAATTCCAAATGGAATTACTGAAAGCATGTGTGGCGAAACATCCACCATGCCTTTAAAATATAATTGTTTTTTTGAAAGCATCTATTTTGTTTTATTAAAAACAAACTATGTGATCAATATAAATTGGTCTTTTGATACCAAATTTTTCATCTACTTGATGTTGATGAATATGGTGGGAATGAACTAAAACTGGAATTAAATGATCAGTTGTTGTTCTAAGAGTATATATGAAATTTGTTCCTCTAAATTTTCTATCGACCACTTCTAATTTTAAATTACTTTTATCATCATGCTCAAGATCCTCAGGTTGTAACAATAATTTTACATTCGAACCTTTGGGGTAATGTTTAATAAAATTTCCTTTAATAGTTCCTAAGTCATCATTTTCTAAGCTGTTTTCTCCAGTTACTTTTGCGGGGATTAGTATTCCTCTGTTTAAAAAGTTTACTACTTCAATTGAGTTAGGAAAGTGATAAACGTTATAAGGATCATCATATTGTTTAAGTTGATCATTTAAAATTACTCCACATTTTGATCCTAGATAAAAAGCTTCATAAGAGTCATGAGTAACTACTATAGTTGTTATTTTTAAATCATTAAGAAGTTTTTTAAGTTGAACTTGTATTTCTTCTTTAAAACTCTGATCAACATTTGATAATGGTTCGTCTAATAATAAAAGATCAGGTTGGGTAACTAATGCTCTAGCAAGAGCTGCTCTTTGTGCTTCTCCAGCACTAATTTGATGTGGGTATTTGCCTAATATTTTCTCTATATTTAATAATTTAATTATTTCTTTTGGATTTATTTTCTTTTTTCCATTCAGCTTTTTTGCTTCAACACCTAAATTAATATTTTTTTCAACAGTATAGTGTGGAAATAAACTGTTTTCTTGGAATGATAGAGATACATTACGATTTTCTGGTTCAACATGATTTTTTGATGAAGATAGAACTTTATCTTTAAGTTTTATTGATCCAGATTTAACTTTTTCTAAACCAGCAATTGTTCTAAGTATAGTAGTTTTGCCAACTCCAGATGGTCCCAAAAGACAAATAATATCTCCTTTATTTTCTATATTAAAGGAAACATTTTTTACTTTTGTTTTTCCACCAGCTTTAAAACTGACATTATTGATTTCTAAAAAATTTTTACTCATCTATATCTCTTAATATATATTTAGATGTTATTAAAATAAAGAAACTTGCAATGATAATCAAACACAAAGATGGAACGGCCGCAGCCTCTAATAAGTCTTCGGATGCAGAAATATATGCTGTGGTTGCAAAAGTTTCAAAATTAAAAGGTCTTAAAATTAGTGTAATCGGTAGTTCTCTAATAATTTCTAATGAAATTAATATTACAACAAACAATAGTGAATTTCTTAAATATGGAACATGAATGTTTAAAAAAGTTTTAGTTTTTGAATAACCTAAAAGATAAGCGCTCTCATCGACAGCTATATTCATTTTTTCATACCCTGATTTAATTCCATTAAATGCTAAAGAATAAAATCTTACAAAATAAACTATTACTAGACCTAATATTGAACCTATAAATATTTTTTTTATTGATAGAAATCCTAAAGCTTTAATCATATTTTCATCAAACCATGCAATAAAAGTTATAAAAGCTATAGCAAGAATTACTCCAGGTATAGCATAGCCTGAGATTGACAGGGTAGATAAAATATTTAAAGTTTTTTTATTTGAAACCCTATTTCCGTAATTGGATACTAAAGCAAAAAATATTAAAACTAAACTTGATAAAGATACAAGATATAAAGTATTTAATAAAAGATCTATCAATTGAAAGTTAATTAAATTCTCTGGAAATTTAACTGTCCAATATAACATTTGACTTAAAGGAAATAAAAAACTTAAAGAGAATAAAATAAAACAAAATAAAAAAGCAAAAAATGACTTTGTACCAAACAGTTTAATTTTTTGTTTTTTCTTAAAACCCCCTTTTGACTCCATGTGGTATTTAGCTTTTTTTCTAGATAAATTTTCGGTTAAAAATAAAATAAAAATAAATAGTAAAAGAAAGAATGATATACGATTTGCAAATGCTAAATCATCAAATCCTATCCATGCATTATAAATGCCTGTAGTTAAAGTATTTACAGAAAAAAAATCTACAGCTCCAAATTCAGCTAATGTTTCCATTGCTACCAATGATAAACCAGCAACGATAGCAGGACGTGCTGCAGGTAATATAATTGAGTAAAAAGATTTAAATTTTGAAAAACCTAGATTTTTACCCAAATCTATTAAATTTTGTGATTGGTATAAAAATGATGATCTAGCTAGTATATATACATAAGCATATAAGGAGAAAGATATCGATAATATTAATCCAAACATTCCATCGAATTTAGGAATTTGTTTGTTGTAATTTCCTTCCCCAAACAAAAATTTTAAAATCGTAAACGCTGTCCCATAATTTTCAAAAAAAGCAAATAAAGAATATGCATAAATGTATGGTGGAACTGCAAAAGCAAGTATTAGAGCCCATTTAAAGAAATTAACACCAGGAAAATCATAAAAAGAAACTATATATGCTGATCCTACTCCTAAAATAAAGGTTAAGAAAATAACTCCAACTAAAAGTATAAGAGAATTAAATATGTATTCAAAAAAAAATGTTTCTTTAAGAATTTCAAAATAGTTTGACGTATCCTGAAAAAAAACTACTAAAGACTGTTAAAATTGGAATTAGTACTGTTAAAGATACAATTATAGAGCTTAAATACCAAAAATTTATTCTCATATTATAATCCGCCTTATAATAAAGAAAAGAAAAAGTGCCCATGCGAAAGGAGATACAGTGAGACCCGCCTAAACATGGACACTAGTCAAGAAATTATTAAAAATCAAATAACTTTAGGATATGCGGAACCTCCTTGTCTTTAATCTCTGATATTTCTCTTTTATTTATTCTTTTTTCGATTTTTTTACACTCCTCAGAACATGCGGGGCATGCCTCGGCTGAGTTATTATAATCAAAATCAGAAATAAATTTTTTTTCTTCCATTTACTTCCATCCAGCAGCTGTCATCACTTCTAATGCTGCAGCTTGATTTTTTCCGTATGTAGAAACTTTAGTTTTAAGATCTTGTTTAAAATCTAAACCTAAATTATTTACTACTAATGGACTTGGTGAAACACCTGCTATCATTGGAAACTCAAAAGTGTTATTAGTAAAGTGTTCTTGAGATTCAGGTGATAATAGAAAATCAACAAGTTCAATAGCATTTGCTTTATTTGGAGCACCTTTAACTAGAGCAGCACAACTAATATTCATATGTGTTCCTCTTCCATCTTGGTTTGGAAAAAATGCTTTAACTTTTTTAGCAGCTTCTTGTTGTTCTGCACCTTTGTTTCCAGATAACATTAATGCTAGATAATATGTGTTAGCCACAGCAATATCAGCTTCACCAGCTGCTACTGCCATAATTTGAGCTCTATCATTTCCTGTAGACTCTCTAGCCATATTCGCAACAACTCCCTTTGCCCATTCAGCTGTAGCTTTTTTTCCATTATTCGCGATTAATGAAGCTACAAGAGATTTGTTATAAATATTGCTTGATTTTCTAATTACTAATCTACCTTTCCATTTTGGATCAGCTAAACCTTCATAAGTCATTCCAGATAATTCAGCGCCAGTGACTCTTTCAGGTGAATAATAAATTATTCTTGCTCTTTTTGCTACCCCAACCCAATGTGATGTTCTAAAGTTTTTTGGAACAGATGATTTAATTGTTGAAGATGTTAATCCACTTTGAGTCATTCCTTTTGCTTGAAATGCTCCACATCTTCCAGCGTCAGCAGTAATGTAAAGGTCCGCTGCGGAGTCTGAACCCTCCTCAATCATTCTTTTTTCTAAAGCACCAGATTTACCATTAATCAAATTTACTTTAATTCCAGTTGCAGCTGTAAACTTTCCATAAAGTTCAGCATCAGCTTTGTAATGTCTTGCGTTAAAAATATTTACTTCGTTTGCTGTTGCAAAAGTAGATATAAATAAAGTAAGCATTAAAGCTAAATTTATTATTTTTTTCATGTGTACCCTTTGTTATGTTTATATTGAGAATGATAACTATTATCACTGCGAATGATTATCAATTGCATAAATGTCGCAGATAATTGTGAATTTTTTAGGGAAAATTTAAAATTTCCACTCAGAAATCTTGCTATAAAGAAAATTTCTAAATGCTTGAACTCTAGCGTTATTTTTAAGTGATTGAGGATAAACAAAGTGTGCCTCGGTTATGGGACCCTCTATTTTAGGAAGCACTTTAACTATATTTGGTACATTAACAGTTATGTAATCTGGTAATGCAGCTAAACCAACACCACTTTGAACAGCTAACAATAGTCCATAAACGCTATTTACCTTCATTACTGCACTTCTTTTCTTGCTATCTTTAATACCAAGTTTAAGTGCCCAATCTGGATTAAATACTGGAGAAGGAGCTCCTTTTCCAAATGAAATAAATTTATGTTTATTTAAATCATTTATTGTTTTTGGATAACCAAATTTATCTAAATATTTAGTTGAACCATATAAATGGTAATTAATATCAATTAATTTTCTTTGTATATAATTGAGTTGCTTTGGTCTTCTCATAAATATACCAATGTCAGCTTGTCTTGTGCTTAAATCCAGTTCTTTGTCATCAAATACCAATTCAATCTCAATTTCAGGGTGTAATTGCATAAATTCCTGAATTCTAGGAGTTAGCCAAGTTGTACCAAAACTTACTACTGTTGTTACGGTCAGTTTACCGTGTGGTTTATCTTTTTTATCTCCTAAAGTAGTTTCAACTTCTTTAAGTTTGCTTATAACTTCATGGGCAGTTTTAAATACATATTCTCCATTTTCTGTTAAAGTAAGTCCTCTTGCATGTCTTTCGAATAATTTTACTTTTAAATCATCTTCTAAAGATTGAATTTGTCGACTAATAGCGGATTGACTAAGATTAAGATTAACTGTTGCGTTAGTAAAACTACCTGCTTCAGCGACTGCATGAAAAATTTTTAATTTATCCCAGTCCATTATTTATTTAAATCAACTATAACTCTTCCAGAAATTTCACCTTTTAAAATTTTTGGATAAGTTTCAATTAATTCCTCCAAACTTACTGTAAGAATTGATTTTTCAAGCAAATCAAAATCAACTAATTTTGAAGCTTCTGACCATATGAAATCTCTTCTTTTGATACTGCAATTTGCAGAGTCCATTCCCCAAAGTTTAATTCCTCTTAACATAAATGGTATAACGCTTGTGTTAAGTTCATTGTTGTTCGCATTTCCGCATACAGCGATAATTCCATTAGGCTTAGTTTGAACTATTGCATTGGCCAAAATTTTTCCTCCAACGGTATCAACAACTCCATCCCACAACCCTTTATCAATTAGCCTTGGATCTTTGTCGAATTCTGACCGATTTATAACGTTTTTTGCACCTAATGATTTTAAATAATCAGCTTTATTATCTTTTCCTGTAACGGCAGTAACATTATAACCTAACTTTGTTAAAGCCATAACTGCTACACTGCCTACTCCACCCGTGGCTCCTGTTACTAAAACATCATTAACTTTTTCACCTAATAAAATACTTTCTCTTGCTTGAATTGCAAATGCACTCATTAAAGAAGTAAATCCAGCAGTACCTAAAATCATAGCTTGTCTACTTGTTATATCTTTAGGTTTTTTAACTAAAAAATCTGCATTAACTTTTGCTATTTGAGAATATCCGCCAAAGAAAACTTCACCCACTCTAAAACCAGTTAAGATTACTTCATCTCCTTCATTAAATTTTGAATTTTCACTTTCTATAACTGTCCCAGAAAAATCTATACCTGGAATATGAGGAAATTCTTTTACTAATCTTCCTCCATTTTTTAGAATCATTCCATCTTTAAAATTAAGATCTGAATATTCTACTTTAATTGTAACATCGCCATGTTTTAAAAAACTTTTATCTATTGATTTAATTTCTCTTGTAAAACTCTCACCTTCTTGGTTGAGAACCAATGCTTTAAATTTATCCATGATGTGCAGTTAATATTATTTTGCTATGAATCTCAAATATCTATTCTGATAACTAAGGTCATCTTTAAATTGACCCATATAATAATTTGTTACTGTTGTTGCTTGCTCTTTTTTTATTCCTCTCATTGTCATACACTGGTGAGTTGAATCAATTGTTACAGCAACACCTTTTGCATCAAGAGATTCCATTAATGTTGTCGCGATTTGCATTGTTAATCTCTCTTGGGTTTGTAGTCTTTTAGAAAATACTTCAACAACTCTAGCTAGTTTACTTAGACCAACAACTCTTTCATTTGGAATATAAGCAACGTGTGCAATTCCAATTATTGGGGCCATATGATGTTCGCAATGACTTTGTACTGATATATTTTTTTGGACAACCATGTCGTCATAACCCTCTACATCTCCAAAAGTTTTTTCAAGAATTGATTTTGGATCTTCGCTGTAACCCTTAAAATATTCTTTAAAAGCTTTTACTACTCTTTTTGGTGTTTCTAACAAACCTTCTCTGGAAGGATCTTCTCCCATCCATTTTAAGATTGTCTTGAATGCTTCTTCAGCCTCTTTGTCAGAGACATTATTTTGTAGTTTTTCATTTTCATTTTTAACCAATTTCATAGCGACCTTATATAATACAAAATAAGCCTTTTTTAAAATATTTATTATCTGTGCTAATATGTTACATAATTCAATAAATATGTTTAAAAAAAGGGAAAATATCGCTGAAATTGAGGAAGGTAATCTTTTATCTCCTAAGTTTGATAATGAAGGTTTAATACCTGTAGTTACTACATGTTCAAATACAAAAGAAATTTTAATGCATGGTTATATGAATGTTGAAGCTTTTAAAAAAACTATTGAAACAAAAGAGGCTCACTATTGGAGTAGATCTAGAAAACAAATTTGGCACAAAGGAAAAACAAGTGGGTTTGTGCAAAAAATAAAAGAGATAAGAATAGATGACGATCAAGACTCGATTTGGTTAAGCGTTGATATAGGCGATGGTGCTAGTTGTCACGTTGGTTATAGATCATGTTTTTATAGATCTGTACCATTAGGAAAAATCGATAATGCTAGAGAAATAAAAATGAAATTTGAAGAAAAAGAAAAAAAATTTGATCCTGAAAAAGTTTATAAGGGACAACCAAATCCAACAAAGATTTAATGAGCAAACAACAAAAAAATGTTTTAGGTGAAAACCTTGAAGAATGTTCAAATAATCCTTTAACAGGTTGGTTTAGAGATGGATGTTGTAATACAGACGAAAATGATCATGGTATGCATACAGTTTGTGTAAAGGTTAACAATAAATTTTTAGAATGGTGTAAAAATGCTGGTAACGATTTAATAACTCCTCATCCAGAAGTTGGTTTCCCAGGATTAAAAGATGGTGATCGTTGGTGTATTTGTGCTGTATGGGTTGCAAGAGCTATTGAGAACGGAATTGAATGTTCAGTTTATTTAAAAAAAACTCATGAAAATACTCTTAAAGTTGTTCCTTTCGAAAAACTAAAAAAAATAGCAATCGATCTTTCTTAATTACATATTGCCGTATTTGGGTCCCCCTCCACCTTCAGGTGTTACCCAATTAATATTTTGTGATGGTTCTTTTATATCGCAAGTTTTGCAATGTATACAATTTTGAGAATTTATAACAAATTTATTTAAACCATTCTCCTGTTGAACTTCATAAACCCCAACTGGGCAATATCTTTGAGCAGGTTCATCAAATTTTTCTAAAGTATACTTAATTGGCAAATCTTTATCCTTTAATTGCAGATGAACAGGTTGATTATCCACATGATTTGTTCCTGTTAAATATACTGAACTTGTTTTATCGAAAGTAATTATATTATCAGGCTTTGGATATTCAATCTTTGGCATTTCCTTTGCAGGTTTTAGAGTTTCATGATCGGCATGTTTGTGTTTTAAGGTAAATGGTAATTTACCTCTAAATAAAATTTGATCTATACCAGTAAATATTATACCTAAAATTAATCCCCAGCTAAAACTTGGTTTAACATTTCTTGCAGAATGAAGTTCTTTGTATACCCAACTGTTTTTGAATCTATTCTCGTAAGATGATAAATTTTTATTTTCTTTTAAATGGTCAATTATAGTTTCTGCAGCTATCATTCCACTTTTCATTGCAGTATGAGAACCTTTAATTTTTGGCATATTCAATGTGCCCGCATCGCAACCAACTAATAAAGCGCCTGGCATATGCATTTGCGGCAAACTTTGTAAACCTCCTTCAATAAGTGCTCTTGCTCCATAAGAAATTCTTTTGGCTCCTTGAAGAAGTTTAAGTATTGATGGGTGAGTTTTAAATCTTTGAAATTCATCAAATGGTGATAAATGAGGGTTTTTATAATCCAAACCAATAACATAACCTAAAAATATTTGCTTATTTTCTGCGTGATACACAAAGCTTCCTCCATATGTATCATTATCTAATGGCCAACCAGCTGTATGCATTACAAGTCCCTCTTCATGATTTTTCTCATCAATCTCCCAAATTTCCTTGAAACCTATTCCATACTGTTGAGGATTTTTACCTTTGTCTAATTCATATTTTTTTATTAATTCTTTTCCTAAATGTCCTCTACAACCTTCTGCAAATACTGTAACTTTAGCATGTAATTCCATTCCAGGCTCGAAACTATCTTTTTTATTTCCTTCTTTATCTAAACCCATATCTTGTGTGGCCACACCTTTAACTGAACCATCATCACTGTATAAAATTTCACTAGCAGGAAAACCTGGAAATATTTCAACACCTAAATTTTCTGCTTGTTCAGCAAGCCACCTACAAAGGTTCGCCAAGCTTATAATATAGTTATTATGATTTTTTTGAACTTTAGGTAAAAGCCATGTTGGCCAGCTTATAGATTTAGATTTACCAAGAAATAAAAATTTTTCATTTGTAACTTTAGTTTTAATTGGCGAACTCATCTCTTTCCAGTTAGGTAACAACTCATCCAATGCTTTTGTTTCAAAAACATTTCCTGACAAAATATGAGCACCAATTTCAGATGCTTTTTCTAAAAGGCAGACATTAATATCTGGATTTAACTGCTTAAGTTTTATTGCAGTTGAAAGTCCCGATGGTCCGCCACCTACGATTACTACATCGTATTCCATCACTTCTCTGGACATAATAATTATTTTATTACAGGTTTTGTTATTTTTGTATAGTGTTTAATTTGTTCAATTCTTCAAGAAACTGTGGCAATGCTTCAAAAAGATCTGCTTCTAAACCATAGTCTGCGACACTAAAAATTGGGGCTTCACCGTCTTTGTTTATAGCTACTATAACTTTACTTTCTTTCATCCCAGCTAAGTGTTGGATTGCTCCTGAAATACCAACTGCAATATATAAATCTGGTACAACAACTTTTCCTGTTTGTCCAACTTGGTGATCATTTGTAATATAACCTGCGTCTACAGCAGCTCTAGAGGCACCTATTGCAGCATTAAGCTTATCTGCTACTTGAGTGATTAGTTTAAAATTATCACCACTTTGCATACCTCTCCCACCAGATATAACTACTCTAGCAGTACCTAATTCGGGTCTATCTGATTTAACTTCCTCTTTTTTTATAAATTTCGATTCTTCATAATTTTCTTTTGCTTCTGAAGTAATTATTTCAGCTGACCCACCTGAACTTTCTGCCTGTTCAAAAGATGTTGGCCTAATAGTTATACATTTTTTTTGATCATTACTTTTGACAGTTGCAAATGCATTTCCAGCATATATTGGTCTTAAAAAAGTATCACTCGAAATCACTTTAATAATATCGCTTATTTGTGAAATATCTAAAAGCGCTGCTACCCTTGGCATGAGGTTTTTACCAAATGTATTAGCTGAACATACTAAATATGAATACTTTTCTGAATTTTGAACTATTACAGGAGTAAAATTTTCAGCTAAGTAATTTTCGTATATTGGATTGTCTACATGAATTACTTTTTTTACCAAAGGAATATTTGATGCTGATTTTGCTACATCGCCAGAGTTGTGACCGATAACAAGCACATGTAGATCCTGATCAATTTGAGATGCAGCTGTCACTGCATTTAATGTAAAAGGTTTTAACTCCTTATTATTATGTTCCGCTATTAATAAAACCGACATTATATTACTTTAGCCTCATTTTTGAGTTTTTGAACCAACTCTGCAACGCTGGATACTTTTATTCCAGCTTTTCTCTTCGGAGGTTCTTCTACCTTAATTTGCTCGATTCTCGGTTTGGTATCAACCCCTAATTCTGAAGCACTAATTTGCTCTAAAGGTTTTTTTTTTGCTTTCATTATATTTGGCAAGGAAGCGTATCTTGGTTCATTAAGTCTTAAATCACAAGTGACAATAGCAGGTATTTTCACCTCAATCGTCTCAAGTCCTTCATCGATCTCTCGGGTAACCTCTAAAGATTTATCTTTAATATTTATATTGGAAGCAAAGGTAGCTTGAGGCCAATTTAAAAGTGCAGCCAACATTTGGCCTGTTTGATTACAATCATCGTCAATTGCCTGTTTTCCCATAAAAACTAAATCGGGTTTTTCTTTATCAACAATTTTTTGTAAAATTTTTGATACTGCTAATGGTTCTACTATGCCTTCCACTTTAACATGAATTCCTCTATCAGCACCCACTGCTAAAGCTTTTCTTACAGTCTCTTGCGCTTTTTCTTCACCGATTGTTATAGCAACAATCTCTTTTGCTTTTCCTGATTCTTTAATTTTTACAGCTTCTTCAATTGCATTATCATCTGGAGGATTGGTTGACATTTTAACATTGTCTGTAACAACCCCAGTACCATCATCTTTAACTCTTATTTGTACGTTGTAATCAATAACTCTTTTAACCGCGACAAGTATTTTCATTATGCTCTCAACAATTTATTTTCTGGGTCATATGGACTTTCTTCTAAAACTGTAGCATCGTGCATTTTACCCAGTATATCAATTTTTAATTTTTGGCCAATGTTTGCTAGATCAGGTTTAATCATAGCTAGTGCTATAGATTTATCCAGTCTAAATCCGAAATCTCCACCTGTAGCTCTGCCAATAACACTTCCATTTTCATAAACAGGATTATTGCCTAATACATCTGCATCTTTTGTACCATGAACTTCGAGTGTTATAAGTTTGTTTTTAAATCCTTTTTCTCTCCATTTATTAAGTGCATCGAGTCCAATAAAACCTCCTTTATTGGGATGAACAAACCTATCCAAACCACTTTCGTAAGGTGAATACTCTATAGACAATTCTGTTCCAACAAGCTTATAGGATTTTTCTACTCTTAAACTGTTCATTGCTCTTATGCCAAAAGGTTTTAAACCTAAATCTTTACCAGCGTCCATTAATTTATCAAATATATGATTTTGGTACTCCATAGGGTGATGAAGTTCCCAACCTAATTCACCAACAAAGTTAACTCTCATTGCATTCACTGGTGCATACCCAACATCAACCATTTTAGAACTCAACCATTTAAAATTTTCGTTTGAAAAATCGTCTTTAGAGACTCTTTGCATTAATTCCCTTGCTTTTGGACCTGAAACAACCAAAACTCCATTGCTATTAGTTAGGTTTTCAAATTGCACAGACCCATCATTTGGCATCCATTTAAGTATCCAATCATGATCTAATCTTTGATTTGCTCCTGCAGAAACCAAATAATAAGAATTTTCCGACTCTCTCATAATTGTGAACTCAGAGTGTACTCCCCCTTTAGTATTTAATGCATGACACAAATTTATTCGGCCAATTTTTTTTGGTAATTTATTTGCAACAAGTTTATCTAAGAATTCTTCTGCTCCTGGACCTTTAATTCTACATTTTGCAAATGCAGTCATATCTAATAGTCCGACATTTTCTTTTACGTTTTTGCATTCTTTCTCTACTGCTTTAAACCATTTAGATCTTCTAAATGACCAATCATCCTTTTGCTCCATTCCATCTGTTGCAAAGAAATTAGGCCTTTCCCATCCAAATTTTTGTCCAAAAACTGCTCCTAAATTTTTCATTCTGTCGTAGCACGGTGCTGTTCGTAATGGTCTTGCTGCTGGTCTTTCTTCATCAGGAAAATGGGTTATAAACACATGACTGTATGCTTCCTCATTTTTTTCTTTTAGATATGTTTTAGAACAATAATCTCCATATCTTCTAGGTTCCACACCTAACATGTCTATAGTTGGTTCACCATCTATAATCCACTCTGCCAGTTGCCAACCAGCTCCACCAGCCGCTGTTATACCAAAACTATGGCCTTCGTTTATCCAAAAATTTTTTAATCCCCAGGCTGGGCCAACTATTGGATTTCCATCTGGAGTATAACATATAGCACCATTATAAACTTTCTTTACTCCAACTTCACCAAAAGCAGGAACACGGTGAATAGCTCCTTCTATATGCGGGGCTAACCTATCTAAATCTTCTTGAAATAATTCGTATTCAGATTCTTTCGATGGTCCATTTACATAACAAGCGGGAGCACCATCTTCATATGGTCCTAATATTAAACCGCCAGCTTCTTCTCTCATATACCATCTACTATCACTATCTCTAAGAACTCCCATTTCTGGAAGACCTTCTTTTTTTCTTTTTTGAATTTCAGGGTGAGGCTCTGTTACTATGTATTGATGTTCAACAGGAATTACTGGTATATCCAATCCAACCATTTTACCTGTTTGTCTAGCAAAGTTTCCTGAACAAGATATTATGTGTTCACATTCAATTGAACCTTTGTCTGTTTCCACTACCCATCCGTCTTTTGTTTGTTTCATCCCAATGACATTGGTATTTCTATAAATTTCAGCACCTCTATTTCTCGCACCAGTAGCTAAAGCTTGTGTTAAATCTGCTGGCTGGATATATCCATCTTCGGGATGTTGGATCGCACCAACCAAATCAGATGTATTACACAATGGCCAAATTTCTTTTACCTGGTCTGGGGTTAAAAATTTTACATCAACACCTATTGTTTGTGCTACGCCTGCATACTGATGATACTCATCCATTCTATCTTTGTTGCTAGCCAATCTAATATTAGATACAACACTAAAGCCTACATTTTTCCCTGTCTCTTCTTCTAAATTTTTATAAAGATCTACAGCGTATTTATGTAACTGGCCTACAGAATAACTCATATTAAATAGAGGGAGTAATCCAGCTGCATGCCAAGTTGATCCTGACGTTAGTTCTTTTCTTTCAATTAAAACTACATCGGACCATCCTTTTTTTGCTAAATGATACAACGCGCTTACACCTACTACGCCACCGCCAACTACCACTACTTTAGTTTTAGTTTTCATTTTTTTCGATTCCTACTAAATTTTATATAATTCTGAAACAAAAATCGCACTTATATTGATGAACCTAGAGACACAGGCTGAGATACACCTATTGTAAGCCAGCAATCTTTTAAAGGTCCCTCTCGATCATACCTTTCAACAATCCATCTGAATTTATAGTACGTTTTACCTTCACCAAGGACTGTGACCTCAAAAGCTGCTTTTTCATCTGTAATATTTACTTCTTGAACTTGATGATCAATATGGTTCAAAAGCATTTTATAAGAGTCACTTTTTAAAAGAAGTTTAAAGTTTTCTAAAGGGCCAGTAATTTTTTTATTATTAGGGTGGGCAAATTCCCACGTTTGTTCAATTCCAGCATTATCGTAGGGTTGGTCATTATTTTTTAAACCTCTGAGCTGGATTTTAACAACCTGATAAGGTTCTATTCCATTATTAGGTTTTATTATCTCTGCTCTAGTTGTTACTATAAACATGACAGCAAAAAATAGAATTAGAATTATATATATTAGGCCGTATATAAAAAATTTTATATATTTATTCATTTTTCCATATTTCATTTAATCTGTTATCTCTTCCACAAGCATTTTTATATAACAAATAATTTATAAAATTTTCATTATAATAATTTTGATGATTATCTTCTGCTTTATAAAATTTTTTAAATTCTTTAACATAGGTTACAACTTCTTGATTAAATTTTTTTTCAATACTTAAAATGCTATTATCAATTAATTTTTTTTGATTTTCATTTTGATAAAATGCCACAGACCTGTAACTATAACCTTTGTCACAAAATTGTCCTAAAGCATCAAACGGATCTATATTTACCCAAAAAACTTTAAGTAAAGTTTCATAGTCAGTTTTTGAATTATCAAAAATTACCTCAACTGTTTCAAAATGACCAGAATCTCCATAAGTTACTTCTCTGTATGTTGGATTATTGGTTTTTCCACCTGAATATCCTGAAATAACTTCAATAACTCCTTCAATTTTTTCAAAAGATTCCTCCATGCACCAGAAACATCCCCCTCCGAAATAGGCTTTATTTAATTCTTTGGAAACAGCACTTGTATTAATAATTAAAATTAAAACAAAAATAAATTTTATCATTCATTTCTTAAAACTGGAAAAACTGGATTAGATTTTTGAAAAATTTTTTGATATTCCTGCTTAATACATTTATCAGAAATGTATTTGATATTTGCGTTTTCTGAAATATTTTGAGCTTCATCATTATGAATTCCGTATTGTAACCATAAAGCTTTCGGAGATAATCTAATAGCTTTATTAGCATATATTATTGCTTCTTTTGAAGGTCTAAATACGTCAACAATATCAACTGGACAGTCAATATCATCCAAATCTTCAAGAACTTTTTCTCCATTAATGATTTCTCCTTTTGCAAAAGGGTTAATCGGTATTACTTTGTACCCAAAATCTTGCATATATTTCATTACTACATTAGCTGGTTTTCTTTTAATATTTTTTGGATCTTCTTTTTTTTTTTCTGAACTAACACCTATCATGGCAATAGTTTTAGACTCTTCTAAAATTTTTTTGATTTCTTCTGTTTTCATTTATTTTTCCATTTAGGTTTTCTTTTTTCAATAAATGCGGAGATACCTTCATGAGCATCCTTGGCCATCATATTTAAAGTCATCATTCTACTTGTATATGAGTATGCTTTTTTTAAAGGCATTTCTAATTGTTTATAAAATGCTTGCTTACCAATTTTAATTGTTAAATTTGATTTTGAGGCAATATTTTTTGCTAACTTTGTAACCTCTTTTTCTAATCTTTTTTTAGGATAAAAATCATTAATTAAACCAATCTCTTTAGCATCCTTTGCTTTTATAGGTTCTCCTGTTAAAAGCATCTTCATCATTCTTTTTCTATTTACCTTTCTACTAACAGCAACCATAGGAGTGCTACAAAAAAGTCCAATATTTACACCTGGTGTAGCAAAGGTTGCATCTTTTGAGCCATAAGCTAAATCACAACTTGCAACTAGTTGACATCCTGCTGCATAAGCGGCTCCATGAACTTTTGCTATAACTGGTTTTCTTCCTTCAACAATTTGTAGCATTAGTCTTGAACAAAGATTAAATAGTTTAAGATATTTAGATCTAATTTTTAATGACTTAACCTCTTTTAAATTATGACCAGCGCTAAATCCTTTTCCAGAACCCTCAAGAATTATTACTTTTGTTGAATTATCTCTATCAAGTTTCTTAAAAGTTTTTATAAGTAAATTTAAAGTTAAAATTGATAATGAATTATATGTTTTTGGATCATTAATAATTATTTTTTTAATGCCTGACCCTAAATTTTTTACTATAACACTCATTTTTTAATCAGCTAAACCGTCAGATCTCGCCACGTTTCTTTCTAAATGGATAGGTAAAACTTTACCATAGATAGCTTTTGAGTGTTCAGGCGTATTTACTCTCCACGGATCTAACACATATGCAGGAATACACATGTATCTAGATTTTTGACCCTCTATTTTTGTTACTCTATGCAAAGTAAACCTACCTTTAAATATTTGCAAATCTCCTGGCTCAAGTTCAAGCTGTTTAACTCTTGTCCTATCTCCTTCTAAAACTTTTTTTACTTCATCAAAATTCTCATTTCCTGGCTCTCTAATGTTTGGGCAATATTCAAATATTCCACCTTTTTCTGGTTTTTGTATCATTAAACTCAATGTGAATTCACAACTATCAAAATGCCAAGGGAGTATTCCTTCTGGCTTCATAACATTGTAAGCATGACACGCCAAAGGATCAGCCCATCTATAAATTGGTGAAATCCCAAGACAATTTGAAACAAACTTTAATAATTCATCTGTCTCATATAAATATTTCATTTCAGAGTCTTTTGGAAAACAATCAGAATTTAAATAGCCATTATATCGTTTCATAAAAGCTCTTTTTGGGTGATCTTTTGGTAAAGATGGATCATCTTTAGCGTATAAATATGCGTTTATACTTTCTTTAGACATATAAACTTTATCAAGTTGCTTATCTAATTCTTTATTCATGATTTTTAATGACTTAGGTAAAATAAAATTTTTAATCGTAGAACAACTATATTTATCTAATTCTTTTTTACATCTAAGAATTAGGTTTTTAATAATTGGAGAATCTAAATCATTTATTGGATATTTTTCTAAATCTACAATAGATTTAAGTCTTTCATTCACTTTAATTCGCCGTCCTCTCGCATCTTAGCTCTAATTTTTGTAGCTGATATTTTTTGAATCTCTTCTGATAAAACAATCTCTTCAATTTTATAACCCACACCTCTTCCATAACATATATTTGTTATATTCGGTACCAACATTACCTTAAATCTACCTTCAAATTCAGGGTTAAGTCTTTCTTCAATTTTCTTTTTTACAGTTTCAAAATCAAATGGATTGTCGTCTACTCCTTGTACATCTCTTATCTGAATACAAACTTGTCCAGTTTTTTTTATAATTTCTTTAAATAAGTTGTAATGACCATCATGAAATGGTTGCCACCTTCCGAGCATTTGAGCTGTTGGCTTTTTGTTGTCCCATTGATAAGTCATTTTTTAATATCCTCTAAAATTTTTGGCACCCAAGTCTTAGCATCTTGAGTACTAACATGAAAATTATATTTTTCTGGTTTTACAAACATTAGATTAGTATCCTCAAATCTTCCTTTTTTAATTGTATCTACCCATATTATATAATCTGCAGGGAATAACTGTCTAGCCTCTGGTGTCGGGCATATAAAATCAGCTACTACGTAATTACCTTCATCTTTTAGCTTTAATGCGAGTTCAGCCATTCTTTTTGATTGTCTTTTTCTTCCTTCTTCAGAAAAATCCCAATCATTTGCAGATTTTCTAACTTCATCTGCATTAAGTCTTTTTGCATTTAATTTTGGAGCAAGTTCATTTGCTAAAGTTGTTTTACCTGCACCAGGCAATCCCATAACTAAAATTATTTTCATTAAATATCTTCTAACGGATGATGGGACATAAGTTCAAGTCCATTTTGTCCTACTAAATACTGTTGCTCTAATTTAACACCTTCTTTACCACCAACTTTACCAATGTAACTTTCCAAAGTTATTGTCATATTTTTTTCAAAACTACCGCCTTGTTCTCCGCCGTCCGTTGGATATTTGATTTGAGGCCATTCATCACAAAGACCAATTCCATGAACCATACATGAATATCGATTACCATAATAATCTTCAGGCAAAATCCATGACTTTGAAACAAATTCTTTAAAAGACATTCCAGGTTTTACTAATCGTGCATTATGATCGATTTGATCTGTAGCCATTGAGTAGAGTTTTTTTTGTTCATCATTAAATTTATGACCAACGACATAAGCTCTCGAAATATCTGCACAATATCCGTATGGGCCTACCATATCAGTATCGAAAGCTACCATTTCACCAGTTTGCATTACTTTATTACTACTTTCTTGCATCCATGGATTAGTTCTTTCACCTGACGAAAGTATTCTACATTCAATCCACTCTCCTCCATGTTCAATATTTGTTTTATGAAGTATTGACCAAAGTTCATCCTCGGTCATACCTGCCTTAAGTTCTTCTCGCATTTTTATAACACCAATTTCCGCAACCTCTAAAGCTGCCTTCATACATTTTAATTCCTCTGGTGATTTAATAACCCTTGCTTGTTCTAAAATTAATTTTGCATCAACTACTTCAATTCCTGACTTATTTAAAGCAGTGACTGCTGGTCCATTGATAACGTCAATTGCTACTTTTTTACTTCTAAAATAATTATTAGATAAATCTTTTATTTCATTTACCCATTTTTTAAGCTGAGAACTTGCTTGGTCTCCGTTGCTGAAATAATCCCATGTTATTGATGGTCTAATTTCATCTATTAAATTCAAATGATTAGATAAAATCTCACAATTGAAATATTCATATAAAATTGTTGGTCCATCAACTGGTACAAAACAATATCTTGTTAAATTATGCATATTGTAAACACTCATGTTCACAGTATCTAAAGCGTACCTAATGTTTACTGGATCAAATAAGATGCAAGCTTCTAAATTATTTTTTACTAATTCTTTTTTTACTCTATCAAGCCTATAAGATCTTAATTTATCAAAGTTAATTTCGTCCTCATATAACCTTTTTTTGGTAATAAAATTTACTTTTGACTTTGTATTAGGTGCAATTTTTCTATTAAATTTCATAATTAAACTATATTAGTTGCTACCCATTTATGGAAGTGATGTGTTGGGTTATCCATAACAGGTGAAAAATTTCCACCGTTATATGAAGGTGAGCTTCTTCCTTCTTGCATTCCTTCAATAATTCCAACATCTTCTGTTTGGATATCTTTCCATAATTTGTAGTTTTGCTTTCTTAATTTTTTAAATTTTTTTGAATTAGCAGCTTTTTCTCCTACATAATAAATTTCCATATGTTCTTTGGTAAACTTATAGTCTATTGGTTCAAGCCAATATGCATAAAAATGATCTTTATGTATCCCCAGCATAACATTGGGAAATAATGCTACATATTCTGCAATATGTTCTTTGTTTTTTGGCCAATTAGGAAAACTGGGAAATTTTTCTTTTCCTTTAAACTTTGGATTATAAACTTTAGTACCTTGTCCTGCAAAACGATTGGGTAAACCTTGGATGTGATAGTGATCACTTATTTTAGAGTATGAATTTAAACCAGGATGCACCCAAGGTAAATGATAGCTTTCACAATAATTCTCTATAGCAAATTTCCAATTACATTTTGCATCTAAATTAAAATATCCATAATCATTAGAATAAACCATTAATTCCCTATCTTTTGTTGGCCAAAATTTTTCCCATCTATCACTTAAAGGTTTAATATATTTTTCAAAAGGCAATTCGTTTTCACCAAGATTTATAAAAATCATATCAAGCCATACGTACGATCTAATTTCTTTTAATCCACTTTCTTCTTTGTTGAATTTTCTGGAAGTATGTTTGTTCATTCCACCAATATGAGGTGTAGCAACTAATTTTCCTGAAGTATCATAAGACCATGAATGATAAGGGCAGCGTATAAGATTTTTAATTTTACAATTTTCTTGTAAAATTTTATATCCACGGTGGCTACAAACATTATGAAATACTCTGATATTATTTTGTTTATCTCTTAAAATCATGATTGGAATACCTAAAAGATCAAAAGGTTTGGCATCGCCCTTGTTTGGAAAAGAACTTGCTACACCAATAACTACCCACTTATCTTCAAATAATTTTTTTCTTTCTATTTGAGTATATTGATCACTTGTATAGCATTCGTTTGGAAGTCCATGAGATTTTTCTATTGGTGCACTGACTACATCTAATTTTTTTTTATTAATTATATTATAAATTTCAGACATTATTTAATTACTTCGTATAAACCTAACCAAGCATTTACATCTTTACTTGCAATGTAATTTGATTTGAAAAATTCAACTTCTTTCCATTTATTATCTTTATTTAGTTGTTCTATTTTTTTGTCAAATCCATATTCCTCATGGATACCTTCATTAATAGTAAAACAAATTAATCCTTTATTTTTTGTTATTCTTATAAATTCATCTAGCGCTGGAGGTTTTACATGCCCAAATGTAAATGTTCCAACACACATAATAGCATCAAATAAATTATCTTCTTCTTGAATTGATTTATTAAGATCAATTTTGTCTAACTTTCGATATAAATCTTTTGGAACTAAATCTAAAAGTTTTTGTGAAAGATCTGCTCCATAAAAATTTTTAAACCCATGCTTTTTTAATTCAACACCAACTAGCCCTGTACCACATCCAGCATCATATATTTTGACATCTTTATCTTGGCAATATTTGGTAAATACTTCTGCGGTTTCTTTTGGACCAGTATAATTCCAATCGACCATGTCTTTATCATATTTGTTTCCTTTGCCCCACTCGTCATAATACTTCATGACTTCATCAGTTTTTTTTAATTTATAAATTGGAACTTTATTTCCTACATCTTTTTGAGCCATTAACTTCTCATTTTCTGACCACTTGGATCGTAAAGTGGTTCCTTAATAATTGCACAATTAAATAAATCACCATTAATTTCTACCTGTATACCTTTTTCGGAGTTTAATTCTTTTGTATTTAAATAAGAGAAAGCAACGCTCTTATTTACAAAATGCGCAAAACCTCCTGATGTAATATAACCAATACTTTTATCACCCTTCATGACAGCTTCATTATAGGTTACATCTATTTCATTGGTCTCCACCATTAGAGGTACTAGTTTGTTTTGACAGATATCTTTTTCTGCGGATTCTTTTCCAATAAATTCTTTGTTCCAATTAATAAATTTATCTAGTCCTGTTTCTTTGGCAGTAAAATCTGGTCTATAATCTAAAGTCCAAGCTCCCCAATTTTTTTCTAGTCTCATAGACATTAGCGCTCTTGATCCAAAAGGCTTAATATTAAATTCTTTTCCTGCTTCCATTATTTCTTCGAACAATTTAATTTGGAAATGGGGAGCTACGTAAATTTCATAACCAAGCTCTCCAGTGAAAGAAATTCTGTTAATAACCGCAGGTACACCAGCGACAAACATTCTTCTACTATCTCTAAATTTTAAATTACTATTAGAAACATCTTCTCTAACAATTTTTTGAAGTAAATCTCTTGATTTAGGTCCAGCAATACCAATTCCATGAAAGTCATCAGATCTATTTTTATAACTAACATTAAATTTTTTAATATGACTCTCAAACCATCTTCTATGCATTTCTTGTGCAGCGCCAGATCCAAAAATTAAGAATTCGTTTTCATCTAAACAAGAAATTGTCAAGTCGCCATAAAGCTTGCCTTTATATGTTAGCATAGGGCTTAATGAGATTCTTCCAGGATTAGGAATTTTACCCGCCATTATATAATCTAAAAATTTTCTAGCGTCTGGTCCAGTAAATTCATGTTTTGAAAAATT
>CACFZX010000013.1:0-24444 GCA_902570905.1 uncultured Pelagibacteraceae bacterium | reverse complement strand
CAAATTGACTATCAAAATCATCATAAATCTCTGACACTATGAAATCTTTTTTGCCAGCTTCACTATTATTTAAATCAACCTCAAGTGATGTTTGTATCTCCATTTTATATTTGTTAGGGTCTCCTTTTGCATTTTTCGAGTGAATTTTTTTGGTCTTTTGAGTATTAATTTTTAAACTCAAAAATAGAATATTTTCAGCACTTTCATTTTCAAGACTTTTTATATTTCTATAAAGAATTTGGTTCAATCTTTTTTCACCATTTAGTTCTATAGAATTAAATTTATAATTTGTTTTTTTTGAAAAAACAGGTGTATACCCCGAACACGCGTATAAAAAAAGCAAACTTAAAATTAATAATTTTTTAATCATGATATAAGAAAATTAATTAATCTATTTTTAACAAAAAATTTTTTATCGATATTTTTGTTTAAAAATATTTTTTTTAAAGAATTTTCAGATTGTATTTTTTTAATTATATCCTCCTCTGAAATATCTTTTTCTACGTCTAAAGATCCTCTTTTTTTTCCATTTATTTGTATAACAAATTGTATAGTTGTTTTTTCAAGAAGTTTTTTATCTATTTGTGGCCAACTTTGAAAAGTTTCCAAATTTATATCCTCTAAACACTCAGACGTAAAGTGTGGTATTACCGGGGAGAATGCTGATAAAATTTTTACATAATTTTCTTTAAGTTTTTCTCCATTTAAAGGCATATTTATTTTTTTTATTAAAAAGTTATATGTTTCATACATATTAGCAACAATAACATTATAGTTGAATTTATCTAAGTTATACTTGATCTTATCAACTAGCAGATGAGCAAATTTTGTGATTTCTAAATCTGTATCTGAAGAATGTTCCTCACTTATTTTAGACTTAATTTTTATATGCAAATCCCATAGTTTTTGAATAAATTTATAAGATGCATTCATTCCTTGCTCCGACCATTGTACATCTTTTTCTGGAGGACTATCAGATATTATAAACAATCTTACGGAATCTGCCCCATAACTTTCTATAATTTTTTCTGGATCAATTGTATTTCTTTTTGATTTTGACATTGATTCAGAAGGTCCAATAATTACTTTTTTATTAGATTTCTTTATAAAAAAATCTTTACCATTTTTGGACTCAATTTCGTCTGGAGATAGCCAATTATTTTTTTCATCTTTATATGTTTCATGACATACCATTCCCTGGGTAAATAACCCTTGGAAAGGCTCTTTTATTTGAAAATTTTCATTTTTATAATTTATCGCTCTCATAAAAAATCTAGAATAAAGTAGGTGAAGAATTGCATGTTCCACACCTCCTATATATTGATCTACAGGCATCCAATAATTAATTTCATCAAAGTTAAATCCATAAGAGCTATTTTGAGGTGAACAAAATCTCAAAAAATACCATGATGAGTCAACAAACGTATCAAGAGTATCAGTTTCCCTGGTTAATAATTTTGAATTAATTTTTACAGACTTCCATTCTTTTTGAACATCTAAGGGATTACCTTTTGTTTTTAAATTAATATTTTCAGGTAACAAAACTGGCAAATCTTTTTTTGGAATTTTGAAGACATTGCCATTATTGTCATAAGCAACTGGAATCGGGCATCCCCAATATCTTTGTCTGGATACACCCCAGTCTTTTAATCTAAAGTTAATTTTTTTTGTTCCTAACTTTTTTTTTTCTAGAATTTCAATAGTTTTAATAATTGATTCATTGGGTACATTTAAACCATTTAAAAACTCTGAATTAATTATTTTTCCTCCACCAGTATATGCTTCTTTTTTAACCACAAGTTCATCATTTGCATCACTTGGTTGAACAACAGTTTTAATAGATAAATTATATTTGTTCGCAAAATCTAGGTCTCTCTGATCGTGTGCAGGACAACCAAAAACAGCTCCAAGTCCATAATCCATCAGAACAAAGTTAGCAAAAAAAACGGGCACCTTTTGGTCATTATTAAGAGGGTTAATGGCAAACAAGTTAGTTTTAAATCCAATTTTATCACCCTGAGCTATAGATTCTTCTGTCGTACCAGTTTTTGAGCACTCTTCTCTGAACTTTTTAAAGGCTGGTTGGTCTTTGAAAAACTTAGATATTGGATGATCAACTGACACAGCTAGAAATGAAAAACCAAATAAAGTATCAGGTCTGGTGGTAAAACACTTAATATTATTTATTGGTAAATCCCCTTCAATTTTGAAATCGATTTCACAACCAAAAGATTTTCCAATCCAGTTTTTCTGCATCACTTTCACTTTATTTGGCCAATTTTCAAGTTCATCAAGACCTTTTAATAAATCTTCAGAAAATTTTGAAATATTGAAAAACCACTGACTTAATTTCTTTCTTTCAACTATAGCTCCAGATCTCCAACCTTTACCATCAATAACTTGTTCATTCGCTAAAACAGTTTCATCAATAGGATCCCAATTTACATAGTTCTCTTTTTTATAAACCAATCCTTTGTCGTATAATTCAAGAAAAAAAAGTTGCTGATGTTTATAGTAGTCATTTGAACAAGTAGAAATTTCCCTATCCCAATCTATGGATAATCCAAGTTTTTTAAGTTGATTTTTCATAGTAGAAATATTTTTTTCTGTCCAAACTTTTGGATCAAGATTATTTTCTTTAGCTGCATTTTCAGCTGGCATTCCGAAGGAATCCCATCCCATAGGATGTAACACATTGAAACCTTCCATTGTCTTATATCTGGATAAGATGTCACCAATTGTATAGTTTCTCACATGTCCCATATGTATTTTTCCAGATGGATATGGAAACATTTCCAAACAGTAAAATTTTTTTTTAGATTTATCTACTTCAGACCGAAATGAATTATTATCTTCCCAAAATTTTTGCCATTTATCTTCAACAACTTTAAAATTATATCTACTCACTTTAAGTTACTGACTTTTAGTTTTCTTTTTTCTATCGTTAGGTTTGCTAGTATTATCGTATGGCTTAAAGTTTTTCTTATCATTTTCTTTTTTGTAAATAGATGCTTGGTAAAGAATTTTTTTCTTAAGTTCTGAAATTAAAACACCTTTAGTTTCTGTTACTAAACAATTTTCTAAAGATTTACATTTTTTAATAAAAACTTTAACATCCAAAGAGTCAGAACGAATTTCATTAGTTAAAAAACGTATAGAAATTTTTATTGACTCTCCTTGATTTTTTCCATCAGAGTACCAATCAGTAATTATTATGCCCCCACTATAGTTTGCTGATAATAATGGCATAAAATCTATTGTGTCCAATGATGCTCTCCAAAGTTCATTTGAGCTTGCAAAGTCAAAAGTTCCACCTTGTTTGTTGTTACCACCCATTAATCGAAAGCCTTTACCTTGTTCGATATTTTGTCTTACTCTTTCATCAACATTCGGAGATACTTTTCTTGCATCAGAAGGCGCGGGTTTAAAAGGACCACATGAACTTAAAAAAATTATCAGAAAAAAAGGAGCAAATAGTCTAAAAAAAGGGGTATTTTTTATCATCATGGTTTATAAAGATCCTTATATCTAAGTTGTATTAATATGATAATTAAAAACTTCAAAAAACCAAGCAAAATTGGGAATTATTTTGTGATGTAAAAATGCAACATAATAATAAAAAAAACCAAAATAATTAGATTTATAAGGAAAAAGAGGCCTTTTTTTTGTTAATACTACCCTGTTTATAATTAATTATAAAACAAACAAATAGGAGACATAATGGATAACATTAAAAAACTTGGATTGACTGCATTAGCAGGATCTATGGTTGCTACAGCTGCTCAGTCTGCAGAACTTTCTGCATCTGGTAGTTGGGCTTTAAGTTATACATCAGAAGATGACGACGCTGTTAACGGACAAGCGTTTACAATGGGTGACTCTGTTACTTTCACTGGATCAGGTGAATTAGATAATGGTTTTACTGCATCTGTAAAATATGAGTTAGACGGTGGTAACTTTGATGATGAACAACTTAAATTAGACATGGGAGACCTTGGAGAGTTTGCTTACGGTGAAAGTAACAGTGGTTACGGTATCGATATAGCTTCAAACATGGTCCCTGCTGTTGATACAGCTATTTACTCTGCTGTAGGTACTGACACAGTATCTCACGGTGTTGCTAGATCTGCACAAGACACTGGTAACTTAGGGTACAAACTAGCTTTAGATGGTGGTGTAACTGTTTCTGTTGAAGCAGCTAGAAACACTGCAGCTGGTGGAACTGACAATACATACGGTATTACTTATACTGGGTTTGACGGTATGACATTAGCAGCTGGTGTAGGTTCTACTGCAACAGGTGGTACTGCTGAAGTTGAGTCAAAAACTTACGGTGTTAAATATGCTACAGGCGGATTCACATTTGGTTTACAAATGACTGATGTTGAATTTGAAGGAACAACTGAAGACGAAGACGGTGTTCACATGGGTGTAACTTACAACGTAAACGATGACTTTACTATTGGTTATGTAAGACAAGAAACTGATTTCTCTGGAAATTCTTCTGATGAAGAACATTCAGGTATTCAAGCTTCTTACTCAATGGGATCAATCAGCTTCTCAGGAAGAGTATCAAAAGTTGACAACATGGGTGGTACAGCTGGATCAAGTGATGAAGACAAACACATCACTATGTCAATCGCATTCTAAGTTTAACTTAGAAGTTTAAAGAATATTAACGGCCCCTTTTTGGGGCCGTTTTTTTTTATTCAAAGAAACTTATTCCAGCAAATCCAAAAATTTTAAGCAAATGTAATTTTTTCAAGTTTTGTTTTGAGATGCCTCCCAACGCAACTAACTTTTGATTAGTCCGATTGGATAATAAATTAAACTTGGTTATTCCTAACCACTTTTTCTCATCTTTTTCAAATAAGGGAGCAAGAAAAATAACTTTAACACCCTGTAATTCTTTTTCCCTAATTTCTCTGATATTATGTGCAGATCCAATGATCTTAAAATTCTTCTTTAACCCATAGATGTTATGTTTTAAGCTTTTATTAAAAGAGGGTAAATAAACACCATCCAGTGAGAGTTTTATAGCTAATTTAATTTGGTTAGAGATAAAAAACTCTCTTTTTTGTTTTTTACATATTTTTTTTATTTCAATTATCTCCTTTTCATCAATATTTCTTGAATATTCTCTATATATAATTGAAACATTCTTATTTAGTTTATTTAAGTTTTTAAAATTTAGTTTATTGATAAAGTAAAATTTTTTTAATTTAGTAATATGCATATAACTGTTAAAAATTTAGTTAATTTAGAAAAGAACGTACAATCTAAAATAAATAATCTTAATTATAACGATTATAATCCAAAAATAATAGCAGTATCAAAAACATTTAAAATTGATCATATTAATCCACTAATAGAGCATGGTCATATTCATTTTGGAGAAAATAAAGTTCAAGAAGCTTTAGAGAAATGGAATGATATAAAAGCGCACAATAATAGAGTCAGGCTACACATGATAGGCAAATTACAAACAAATAAAGTAAAATTTGCTGTAAAGTTATTTGACTTCATTCATTCATTAGATAGTGAGAAACTAGCAAAAAAAATTTCTGACGAGCAAAAAAAAATAAATAGAAAATTAAAATTATTCATTCAAATTAATATAGGTTCTGAAGATCAAAAATCAGGAATTAGTTTAAAAAATGTATATGATTTTGACAATTATTGCAAAGAACTAGATTTAGATATTGTGGGAACTATGTGTATCCCACCAGATGATAATAAGCAAAATTTATACTTTTCTAATATGCAAAAAATAAATTCTGAACTTGGTTATAAAGAACTTAGTATGGGAATGTCTAATGATTATTTAAATGCTCTAGAATTCAAATCTTCCTTTTTAAGGATTGGAAGTAAAATTTTTGGTGCAAGATCCTAGTTAATGATTATTTCTGTTTTCTTATCAATTATTTTTAACATTGTTAAAAGATCATTTTTTTTTAAAGCTATACATCCAGCTGTGGCCCTATAGTTTTTTGTTAAGTGAATAAATATTGCACTACCTTTTCCTTTAATAATATTTTTTCTATTATAGCCTAGTACTATTAATAGATCATATTTATAGTCTTTTCTAAACAGTTTTTCATGTTTTAATTTCTTATGAATTTTAAATCTTTTGTTATATAAATTATTTCTGACATCAGTACACCAACCAAATTCTTTTTTTATTTCTGTATTACTTAATTTAGTTACAGGTTTTAAAATTTTATCTTTTCTGTAATACAAATTCTCTAAAAGAAATTTACCTTTTGGTGTAGAATAATCACCTTCTACTTTATTTTTTTTGAGACCATTTTTTCCTATACAACACTTGAATCTAAACTGATCAACAATAAGAGTGTCTTTATTTTTTAGTCTAATTATCATAAATTATCTTTAAATGAATAAACAAAGTCTAATCATTTTCAATATACCAGTTTTATTTAAAATTCTAAATGAAATAAAGGTTAGTGTTAATTTTGAATTATTTGAATTTAGAAATTTAAACGATCTAGAAAATTTAACTGAATCAAAATATGGAAATTATTTAATTGTTACTAACACCAAAATCCCAGATCATTTATATTTAAGATCAATCCATCTCACCGAAAGTCCCTCTAAAATAAAAGATATAATCGAAAAATTTAATATTCATCTTCTCAAAAATAAGTTTGTAAATCAGTCTGAAGTTAAGATTAATAAATTTCAATTAGATTTAAATTCCAGAAAAATTTCCTTTAATAATAAAACCTTAAAATTAACCGAAAGAGAAATTGATATAATTTTATATTTAAATAAATCAACCAAAAGTCAAACGATAGAAAATCTGCAGAAAGAAGTTTGGGGTCACGGAGTTATGCTTGAGACACATACAGTTGAAACTCATATCTATAGGTTAAGAAAAAAAATAAATGAAGCTTTTAGTAATAATGAATTTATAATCAGCACTGAAGATGGGTACAAACTTTCATGAAAAAAAGAAATATAATTGCTAAAGAACTTTTAACAAAAAAATATAAACCTAGAATAGTCAAGCCAAAAAAGGGTAAGGGTAGCTTTAAAAGAAAAAAAAAATAAATATTTTAAATATAATTTAAAGTCTAGCACCTATTTGTTGAATCACTTTTGAGGACATCTCAGTCCCTTTATCTAAACTTTCTTTCAAAGACATATTATTTATATATCCATGAAGAAATCCCCCAGCAAAAAGATCGCCAGCTCCTGTTAGATCGACAATTTTAAGATCTTGTTTGACTCCACACTCAACAACTTCTTCTCCATTAATAGCTACTGCACCTTTTTCACCTCTTGTTAAAACTATTATTTTACCGAGAGTTTTAGAAAAATTGACTACTTCATTAAAAGACTTTGCATCAATTAATGACATTATTTCTTGCTCATTAGCGAATGTTATATCCAGCTTATTTTTTACCAATTCTAAAAAATGGGTTTTATGTCGATCAACACAAAACTGGTCAGACAAAGACATGGCAACTTTATTTGCACTTTGAATTGCTTTTTCAAATGCTTTTTTAGGTTCTCCTTCATCCCAAAGATATCCCTCTAAAAGTATTAACTCACTCTTTTTAATAACATCTGAATTAACGTCACTCTCATTTATTTTTCCTGCAGTTCCTAAAAAAGTACACATTGTCCTCTCTGAGTCAGGAGTTACTAATATTAAACAAGTGCCAGTAGGAAGTTCCTCTTTTTTTTTTGAATAAAAATATTGAACATTTTCTTGTTTAAGACCTTCCTCATATTTGCTTCCAAGTTCATCATCATTTACTTTTCCTATAAAACCGACTTTATCTCCAAGTTGGGATAAACCAACAATTGAATTAGCTACCGATCCCCCTGAAACGGTTTTTTCTATTTTAAGATTAGATAGTAAACTTTTGAACTCTTTCTCATCAAAAATTAATTTCATCGTACTTTTTGTCAGATTGTTTTTAGTTATAAAATCATCCTCTACTTTGCAAATTACATCTACTATTGCATTTCCAATTCCTAATATTTTCATTATTTATGCTTTCTTGGTTATAAGTGGTTTTTTTCTCTTAGGATAACAAGTAGTACAGATTTTACAAGATAAACCATAGCATTCTCTAGCTTTACAATATTCTCTACCGTAATAAATAATTTGAAGATGTAATTTATTCCAATACTTTTTAGGAAAAAGTCTCTTTAGATCTATTTCAGTTTGAAAAACGTTTTTTCCATTTGATAGGCCCCATCTTTGAGCTAGTCTGTGTATATGAGTATCTATTGGAAAAGCGGGATATCCAAACCCTTGTGACATGACCACACTCGCAGTTTTATGCCCTACACCTGGTAATTCCTCTAACTGTTCAAAAGTTCTTGGTACTTTACCATTGTATTTATCAACTAAAGTTTTTGATAAATAATAAATACTTTTTGCCTTAATTCTAAAAATACCTATACTTTTTATTAACCTTTCAATTTTTTTTCTTCCTAATTTTACAAAATGCTCAGGCTTGTTATGTTTAGGATAAATTTTTTTGGTTACTTTATTTACATTTATATCAGTACATTGAGCAGACAGAAGAACTGAAATTAAAAGTGTAAAAATATTTCTATGTTTTAAAGGTATAGGAGTTTTAGGATAGGTTTGATTCAGTATCTTTAAAACTATTTTTGCTCTTTGAGCCTCATTCATTATTTAAAGTTTAATAGATTTCTCATTGAATAAAGGCCTGGCTTTTTATTCATTAACCATTTAGCTGCAGTGAGAGCTCCTTCTGAATATAATGCTCTATCAAAAGCTTCATGATTTAACGTAATTATTTCTTTACCACTTGAAAATTTTACTTCGTGTTCTCCAATAACTTCACCTTTGCGCAATGAGTTAAAATTAATTTTATTTCCATATGGAAATGATTTTCTATTTAAATATTTTTTACCCATTGATTTGTAGAAGTCTTTATTTCTACCAACAGCTATACCTTTTCCTAACATTAAAGCTGTACCCGAGGGATGGTCTTTTTTATGTTTATGATGAATCTCAAATACCTTGCTCAGGAAACTTCTTCCAAGAGATTTTGAAGTTATTTCAGTTAGATACATCAATAGATTTATTCCTAAGCTCATATTACCAGCCTTTAATATGGGCATTTTTTTTGAATATTTCTTAATAAGCCTCTCTTGGTTCTTAGAAAAACCAGTCGTTCCTATAACTACTTTTTTCTTGAATTTAGAAGCTATTTTAAGAACTTCTAAAGTACATTTTGGAGTTGTAAAATCTATTATTAAATTTGCTTTTTTAAAGGCATCTTCCGTATTTAAACTTGGTTTAATGCCACTAATTTTTTTATTAATCAACCTACTTTCTGTAAGAGAAACTATTTTCATAGATTTATCTTTTTTCACAGATTTAATGAGCTGTTGACCCATCCTTCCCATGCATCCTGTAATAGTTAGGTTAATTTTACTCATTTAGTAAATTTTAATATTCAATTAATATACCAAAAAATAACAAGGTAAAAATTATTTTATGAAAAAACCTCCTTATTATTATAGAATCCCCATATTAATGGGCATACTTACAATTCCACCAATAGGGGCAACTCAATTAGGATGGTATTTTTTTGGTAAACAACGAGGTTTCGATTGTGGGATGATTGTTGCTGTAATTAGTGTAATTATTGCTGCATATTTAATGTATGAAAAAGGGTGGAGAGAAGATGATGACGATTACTAATTTAAAAGTACTTTTATGCAAGCTTTAATATTTATATCTCTGTCATTAATTATAATCCTATTTGTAATTTATTTAGGAGTTTCTGCTGTTCAAAAAGGATTAAAATCAAAAAAAAATATTGGTGAAATTAAAGAAGATTTGTTAGAGGATGATACTTTGATTAGAAATAATATTTCTGAAGAATTAACAAAATTAAATGATCTTTTTCAATCAGGTGCAATTTCTGAAGAAGAATTTAAAAAAGCTAAAGAAAAAATCTTAGATAAATAAATTAATTTTTCCAAAAACTTTTTGCTTTTTGAAAAAATTTTTTAATACTTGGATTAGATTTTTCATTTTCTATTTCTCTAAATTTTTCTAGTAATTCTTTTTGTTCCCTGTTTAAAGATATTGGAACTTCAGTATTTACCTGAACATAAAGATCACCATCTCCCCCACCTCTCATATAAGGCATTCCTTTACCTTTTAATCTAAATTGCTTTCCACTTTGAGTTCCAGCTGGTATTTTTATCTTTGCCTTTCCTCCATCAATAGTTGGTATTTCTATTGATGTTCCTAAAGCTGCATCAGCTATAGATACTGGACATTCAAAAAAAAGATTTTCATCTGATCTTTTAAAGAGATCATGTGCATAAACATTTATGAACAAATACAAATCTCCGTTACTTCCACTTCTAGATCCAGCCTCTCCTTTACCTGCCAATCTAATTCTAGTTCCATCATCCACCCCTTTTGGAATAGTTACTGAAATTCTTTTTGAGGATTGTTTTTTACCTTGGCCATTACAACTTATGCATGGATTAGTTATTTGTTCCCCCTCACCACCACATTGAGGACAAGTTTGCTGAACTGTAAAAAATCCTTGTGAAGATCTTACTTGGCCATGACCTCCACACATTGAACAAGAACTAGTATTATGTCCAGGCTTAGACCCAGAACCTTTACAAATATCACATTTTTCAGAGGCTGAGAATTTTATATCTTGTTTTTTTCCAGTATATGCTTCCTCAAGAGAAATTGACAAATCATATCTCAGATCAGAACCTCTATTGTTAGACTTTCTCGATCTTCTTCCACTTCCAAATCCTTCTCCAAAAAAATCTTCAAAAATATCAGAGAAAGAACTTGAAAAATCAAAATTACCAAAGCCCCCCCTTCCTCCTCCTGCATTTTCAAATGCTGCATGACCAAAATTATCATAGTTTTGTTTTCTTTCAGAATTAGATAATACATGGTAAGCCTCGGATGCTTCTTTAAATTTTTCCTCAGCCGCTTTATCGTTTTTGTTTTTATCTGGATGGTATTTTACAGCTAGTTTTCTATACGCTGTTTTTATTTGATCTGCTGAAGATCCTTTGTTAACACCCAAAACATCGTAATAATCTCTTTTTGCCATAACAAGTTATAGACAAACAGTTGTTAGTTTAGGCGCTTTTCTCTTTGTTCTCGTCTTTTACTTCTTCAAAATCTGCATCAACAACGTTATCGTCTTTCTTTCCTTCTTCTTTTGCATCTTTCGGTGCATCACTAGGTTTAGCACTTTGCTGTGATTTATAAATCGCTTCACCTAACTTCATAGAAGCTTGAACCAAGTCTTGAGTTTTCTTTTTAATTTCCTCAACATCTGTCCCTTTTAACGCATTTCTTACGTTTGCGGACGCATCTTCAATAACTTTTTTATCTGCATCAGAAACTTTACTTCCGTGTTCCTTCAAATTTTTTTCAGTAGAGTGAAGCAAGGTCTCTGCTTGGTTTCTAGCATCTACAGCTTCTCTTTTTTTCTTATCAGCTTCTTTATTTGCCTCTGCCTCTTTAACCATTTTACCAATTTCTTCATCACTTAACCCACCTGATGCCTGGATTTGGATTTTTTGTTCTTTACCAGTTCCTTTATCTTTAGCTGAAACGTTTACAATTCCATTTGCATCAATATCAAAGGTTACTTCAATTTGAGGCACGCCTCTTGGGGCTGGAGCTATCCCAACTAATTCAAAGTTCCCAAGTATTTTATTATCAGATGCCATTTCCCTCTCACCTTGAAGAACTCTAATAGAAACTGCGGGCTGATTATCCTCTGCTGTTGAAAATACCTGACTTTTTTTAGTTGGTATTGTTGTATTTTTCTCAATTAATTTTGTAGATACTCCACCTAAAGTTTCAATACCTAATGATAAAGGGGTAACATCTAAAAGTAGTACATCTTTTACATCACCTTGAAGAACACCCGCTTGTATTGCAGCTCCCATCGCAACAACTTCATCAGGATTTACACTTTTATTTGGTTCTTTACCAAAAAAGCTTTTTACTTCATCTATTACTTTTGGCATTCTTGTCATTCCACCAACAAGAATTATTTCATCAACTTCACCAGCCGAAAGCCCAGCATCTTTTAAAGCTGTTTTGCATGGTGGAATTGTTCTAGAAATTAAATCTTCAACCAAAGCTTCTAATTTTGCCCTTGTCATTTTAAGATTAATATGTTTTGGACCTGTTTTATCTGCAGTTATAAATGGTAAATTAATTTCAGTTTGAGTAGCTGATGAAAGTTCGATTTTAGCTTTTTCAGCTGCTTCTTTTAGTCTTTGTAAAGCAAGTTTGTCAGATTTTAGATCAATTCCGTTCTCTTTTTTAAACTCACTTAGTAAATACTCTACAATCGAGTTATCAAAATCTTCACCACCTAAAAATGTATCTCCATTAGTAGATTTAACTTCAAATACACCATCTCCCAATTCTAAAATTGATACATCAAAAGTACCACCACCTAGATCATAAACAGCAATTTTTTTGTTAGCCTTTTTATCTAGCCCATAGGCTAAAGATGCTGCTGTTGGTTCATTTATAATTCTCAATACTTCTAATCCTGCAATTTTACCCGCATCTTTAGTTGCTTGTCTTTGTGCATCATTAAAATATGCGGGAACTGTTATAACTGCTTTTGAAACTTCTTGTCCTAAATACTTTTCTGCAGTTTCTTTCATTTTTTGTAAAACAAAGGCTGAGATTTGAGATGGCGAATATTTTTTACCTTTAGCTTCAATCCACGCATCACCACTATCTGATGGTATTATTTTAAAAGGAGCTGTTTCGATATCTTTCTTTACACTTGGATCTTCGAAGTTTCTTCCAATTAGTCTCTTAACTGCGAAAATAGTATTTTCAGGATTGGTTACTGCCTGTCTTTTAGCAGGTTGTCCAACTAATTTTTCTTCCTCATCAGTAAATGCAATTACTGAAGGAGTTGTTCTTGCACCTTCTGAATTCTCTAATACCTTGGGTTGCGTACCTTCCATTATAGATACACATGAATTGGTAGTTCCTAAATCTATTCCTATTACTTTGCTCATATTAAATATTTCTTTCTCATATATGTGTTAATTTTAATTGTACAAGTTTGTAAATTATATTTTTTCCTGATTTTTTGATTGATTTTCCTCATCTTTTTTAGAATTTTCAGTTTTTTCATCATTTTTAGACGGTTTTTTTGAAACAGCTACCAATGATGGTCTTAACAGCCTACCTTTCATCATAAAGCCTTTTTGTATTTCTTGTACGACAGTACCAGGTTCCTTATTTTGATCTTCTATTTCTAACATCGCTTGGTGAATATTTGGGTCAAGTTTTTGATCAATTGAATTAATTTCTTCAATTTCATTTTTTTTAAAAATCGAAATCATATCGTTATAAATAATGTTTAAGTGATCTATTGTTTTTTTTAATATTTCAGAATCTTTTAATGTGTTATCATTCTCTAAGGATGTTTTGGATCTTTCTAAATTATCTAAAAGATTTAAAGCCTCTTTAGCAAAATTAAATCCACCATAATTATAGGCATCATCCTTTTCTTTTTCAAACCTTCTTCTTTGATTTTCCATTTCTGCAAACGTTCTTTTTAATTTATCTTCTAAATCATTAATTTTATCTTCAGGTGAAATTTCTTCTTTTTCACCTTCATCTTCATTTAAATTTTTACTAGTATGTTGATGGAGGTTTTCCTGATTTTCTTTGTCAGTGCTTTCACTTTCTATTTCTGATTTATCTTGTAAATTTTCATTTTTTTCCATAGATACATATATGGTATGAAAATTAAGAATTTCCAGATCAAAAAACAAAATATTTCAAGAATTTTGATTGGCTCGAATAATAAAGGAAAAATAAAGGAAATCAGAGATTTAATACCAAATAAAGTTAAAATTTTAGGTACAGGAGATTTTAATTTAAAAAGTCCCAAAGAAAATGGGAAAACTTTTGTAGAAAATTCTTTTATTAAAGCAAAGTACTACTCTAAAAAAACCAATATGGTTTGTATCGCAGACGATTCTGGAATTGAAATTGATATACTAAATAAAGCTCCTGGTATCTACTCTGCAAGATGGGGAGGGAAAAAAGGAAATTTTAACTTGGCTATGAACAAGGTTTACAATAAACTTTCCAAAAAAAGTAAAAATTGGCAGAATAAAAAAATTAAAGCAAGGTTCGTCTGTGCCCTCACTATTTTTTGGAGCTCTAGTAAATTTTTAACGGTTACTGGTAAAGTAGAGGGTTCAATTTCTAAAAAAAAATTAGGAAAAAATGGGTTTGGATATGATCCAATATTTATTCCAAATGGATCTAAAATTACTTACGGACAAATGAAATATTCAAAAAAAATTAAAAAAGATCATAGATTTAAAGCATTTAGAAAAATTAGAAAATTTTTTTAAATCCTTCACCTTCAGCGGAATAAAAATTAAGTATATGATTAATTTTATTTTTATTAATTTCAAATATACCTATTTTACCTTTAAACTTATTTTTTTTATAAAATATTTTCTCATTAATAATAAAATCATTCTTATAGATCAAAAAATAAATTAGACCAACTAAGTCATAGCTAAGAAAAGATATTTGATTTGGTTCTTCATAAAAAATAGTTGAATATTCTTTTTTAAAATCTTCATAATTTTTTTTATTAATTGATGGAAAATAAAAGGGTTGCAAGGATTTTTCAGATATCAATGATTTATCAAACCATTGATTTAGACCAATATAATTTATCCTTTCAGCTGAAATGTCAGTGTAAAGCAATGATGTAGCAACACTTTTTAAACTTTCATCAAAATCTGCAATTATTACTGAATCAAAATTTATTCCTCCAAGCGTATCTCTTTTTTTTAAATTTTCTATTTTTCTTTCCTTATTTACATCATTAGAATTCTCTATCCTCTCAATTTCATCTAATAAGTTTTGTTTTCTTTGAGGGTATCTTGTTAGTTTTTCAATTTGTGAAGTTAATTCAGTGGGATCAGTATTATATATAAATTTATCTTTAAGCTTAATTTTTGTTTGTTTAATTGCATTTTCTATTTCGGGTTTATAGTTAGTTTCAGGTATTAAAAAAATAGTTCTTTTAATATTAAATTTTTTTTGGAATTTTTTAATTGTATTAACTTGAGACTCAGCATTTATGCCAGCTGAAATCACATTATTTGGTGTTTTTAAAACCTTGTTAGATAATGATAAAAAAATCATCTCATCTAATTCATGTAGGTAAAGAAGACTCTCATTAAACAACGGCCCTATAACAATTTTAATACCACTATCTTTTAACTCTTTTGCAACTTTTAAAGCAATTTCAGGACTAGCTTTTGTGTCTTTTGGTATAATTAAAAGTTTATCATTGTCGATTTTATTTATTGCTAATTTGGTTGCATTTAAAATGGATTTGCCTATTTTTTTATATTCTCCAGTTAAAGGAATCATTAATCCAATTTTTATATTATCTGACGAATAGGCTTTTTCATAATTAGAAGTAATTAAAAAAAGGATTGTTAGAATAAATTGGCTAATAATTTTCATTTTAATGGTATTATTATATTCAATATAAAATAATGAATCTACAATCTAAGAATAATAAAAGCAATCTAAGAACTGGTCTATATCTTGTTTCCACTCCTATTGGTAATATGGCAGATATTTCACATCGTGCAATTAGTGTTTTAAAAAACTCAGATCTTATTTTGTGTGAAGATACAAGAGTTTCAAAAAAACTAATCTCAAAATATAGTATTAACTCAAATTTAATTTCATATCACAAGTTTAACGAAAAAAAGAGTATTGGAAAAATATTGATTGAGCTTAAAAGCAATAAAATTATTTCTTTGATTTCTGATGCAGGCACACCAACAATCTCAGATCCAGGAAAAATTTTAGTACAAGCTTGTATAAAAGAAAATATTAATATAGTACCTGTGCCAGGTTCATCTGCAGTTACAGCAGCACTATCAATAAGTGGTTTCTCAGAAAAATATTTTTTTTATGGATTTTTTCCGGAAAAAAATAGTGAAATTAAAGAAAATTTTGGTGATTTATCTAATCTGAATTCTTCAATTATTTTTTTTATATCAGCAAAAAAATTAAATAGAAATATAAATATAATTAAAGAATTTTTCTCTGAAAGGAATATTGTTATTTGCAAAGAGATTACAAAATATTATGAAGAGTTTTTTAGATCTAAAGTTTCAGATTTGAAAGCTTTTAAAAATCTTAAAGGAGAAATTACTATAGTAATTTCAGAGTTAAAACATAAAAAAAAAGCTTCGAATAATCTTAACGAATCAGATAAGAAAAAAATAGGTATGTTAATTAAAAAACTATCCACAAAAGAAATAGTTAATTTATTAAATTATGAAAAAAATATCTCAAAAAAAGAGGTATATAATTACTGTTTAAGTTTGAAAAAATGATAACAAAAAAAATACATTTTTTATTTATTTTAATAATTTTGTCAGGATGTGTAGGAGCCTCATCCAAAGGAGTTTTTGGAACAGGTGTAACAGTAGCTCTTGATCCTAGAACTTTAGGTACACAAATAGATGATGGAATTATGGATAAAAATTTGGATGCCAGATTGTTACTAGTTGATAAAAACTATTTCTTAAATGTAAGTACACAAGTATTGGATGGTAGAATTTTTATTACAGGGAAAGTAGAAACTCCTGAGGAAAAATTAAAAATCACAAAATTGGCATGGGAAACCCAGGGCGTTAGGTCTGTCAGAAATGATTTAAAAATTAAAGAAAAATTTAATTTTAAACAGTCATCAAAAGATATTTTAATCACATCACAATTGAGATCAGCAATTATATTTAATAAAAAAATAAAATCAGCAAATTATTCGATAGATACCTACAAAAAAATAATTTACATATATGGAATTGCTGAATCAGAAGATGAAAAAAATGAGGTAATAAAAGAAGCAAAAGAAATTCTTGATGTAGAAAATGTTATTGCAAGTATTTTGCTTGTTGAAGATTTAAGGATACAAAAAGATTAATTTTTTATGCTGTAATCAATAATTCCAGCAGAGTAGGCAGCTACAGACGCCAAATTTAAAATATCAGACGTAGAAGATCTTAAAGGTGCAATTTCAATTGCTTCACCCAAACCTATTAAAAGTGGACCAATTACTTTTGCTCCACCAAGAGTCTTCATTATTTTATATGAAATTGCAGCACTGTGCTGACCAGGCATAATTAGCACGTTTGCATTACCCACTATTTCAGATAATGGATATAAGTCTTTATATTCTCCACTAAGAGCAACATCGGGCTGCATATCCCCATCAAATTTAAAATCTACTTTCTTTTTTTTTAAAATTTCAACTGCGTCTCTGATATGTTTTGTTCTACTGGTTATAGGTTGACCAAAAGTTGAATGTGAAAGAAAAGCTACTTTTGGATCAAAACCAAAAAGCCTTACCACTCTTGCTGCTGATAAGGCAATTTCAGCCAATTGCTCAGATGAAGGATATTCATGTACAGTTGTATCGCCGATAAATACTGTTCTACCTTTATTTACAACCATATTTAGTCCAAACATTATTTCACCTGGTCTAGATTTAACAATTTTTAAAACTTTTTGAAGTGATTGGCCATATCGTCTTGTATTACCTGTAACCATTGCATCTGCATCACCACATGATACCATACAAGAACCCCAGACAACTCTATCATTTCTTACAAGTCTATCGCAATCTCTTTCTAGAAAACCCTCCTCCCTATGAAGTTTTTCAAATATATATTTTTTATATTTTTCTCTTTTTTCCTTATTTGTAGAATTTATTATTTGAATATTAAAGTTTTCGCTATATCCAATTTCTTTTAATCTTTGTTTAACTACTTTTTCTTTTGCTACCAAAATTGGAATTCCAAAACCGCTTTTTTGAAAAGCTATTGCAGCTTTAAGTGTATTTTCATCTTCACCATCAGCAAAAACAACTCTTTTTTGATTTTTCTTTATTTGAGAATTAATACCTTGCATAATTGTTACTGATGGGTCCAATCTTTGTTTAAGCTGGTCAGAATAAATTTCAAAATTTTCAATTTTTCTTCTTGCAACTCCACTTTTAATTGCTGCTTTTGCGACTGCTAATGGTATTACGCTTATTAATCTAGGATCAAACGTTGACGGGATAATATATTCTTTGCCATATACTGGTCTATCCCCTCCCATAGCAGCAGCAACTTCATCCGGCACTCTTTCTCTAGCTAATCTAGCAATAGATTTTACAGCTGCTATTTTCATTTCTTCATTAATCGTTTTTGCTCTTACATCTAGAGCACCTCTAAATATATATGGAAAACCTATCAGGTTATTTACTTGATTTGGATAGTCAGATCTTCCTGTTGCAATAATTGCATCTTTTCTAACCTCTTCTATTTCTTCAGGAGTTATTTCAGGATCAGGATTTGCACAAGCAAAAATTATCGGATTTTTTGACATTTTTTTAACCATATCTTTTTTAAGAAGACCTGCAGAAGATAACCCTAAAAAAACATCAGTATTACTAATAGCATCACTGAGTGTTCTGTTTTTTGTGTTAATTGCAAAAGGAAGTTTCCATTCGTTTAAGCCATCTCTTCCTTTATAGATAACTCCTTTTCTATCAATCATGGTAATATTTTTTGGTTGTACACCTAATTTAATAAAAAGTTTTGTACATGCCATCGCTGAAGCACCAGCTCCGTTAACAACAATTTTTATTTTTTTAATATTTTTTTTTGCTATATCTAAAGCATTAATCAAGGCCGCTGAGGTTATGATTGCAGTACCGTGTTGGTCATCATGAAAAACAGGTATATCAAGAATTTTCTTTAATTTTTCTTCAATTATAAAACAATTTGGTGATGCTATATCCTCTAAATTTATTCCACCAAAGCTTTTGGAAAAATTTTTAATTGATGAGATAATTTCTTTTGGATCATTCGAGTCTATTTCTAAGTCTATTGAGTCAATGTCTGCAAATCTTTTAAATAAAACTGCTTTTCCTTCCATTACTGGTTTAGATGCTAAAGCGCCAAGATTCCCCAGACCGAGGATTGCTGAACCATTACTAATTACAGCTACCAAATTTCCTTTTGTCGTATAATCATATGCTAAATCTGGATTTTTTGATATTGCTTTAACTGGCGCTGCAACACCCGGAGAGTATGCTAATGCTAAGTCTCTTTTAGTAGTCATTGGTTTTGATGAAATTATCTCAATCTTTCCAGATTTTATGCTATTATGAAACTCCAGTGCTTCTTTGTCAGAATAATGTTCAATTTTATTTTTTTTCATTTTCTATAATTAGATATACAAATAGGGTAAATTTAAGACTAATATGATTTATGAACCTAATTAAGTCAACTGGTACATTTTCTTTCTTTACCTTAATAAGTAGAATATCTGGATATTTCAGAGATATATTAATTGCTATTTATTTAGGAGCCGGACCTGTTGCAGATGCATTTTTTGTAGCTTTTAGAATTCCAAATACTTTTAGAAGATTATTTTCAGAAGGTACTTTTAATGCAGCTTTTGTTCCAAGTTACAAAACAGAACTAAACAAAGGAAAAAAAAGAGGGCAAAATTTTGCTAATAGCATTTTTAATATTCTAATAATTTGGTTGTTAGTAATAGTTTTTACAATTGAAATTTTTATGCCTTTTTTTGTATCAATAATTGCGCCAGGGTTTAGGGCAAATCCTGAAAAAATACAGCTTGCGACAACACTAACTAGAATAACTTTTCCATTTTTATTTTTGGTAAGTCTATCTTCTTTTTTTTCTGCAATTTTAAATTCTCATAATAAATTTGCTGTTGCTTCTGCAACACCAGTGATTTTGAACATTATATTGATTTTAGTTTTGTTATTCGGCAAAATTTTATCAGATGACCTAGTTTATTATGTTTCTTATGCAGTTACTTTTGCTGGACTTGTTCAATTACTATTTTTAATTTTTTTTGTAAAAAAGTATTATGTACCAAAAGTTTCTTTAAAGTTAAATTATAACAATAAAATTAAATTATTTTTTAATAAATTATTTCCAAGTATATTTTCTTCTGGAGTAACACAGATTAATATTTTGATAGGAACTATTATTGCATCTTTTCAAGCCAATGCTGTATCTTATCTTTACTACGCAGATAGGATTTATCAAATCAATTTAGCTGTGGCTGGTATTGCAATTGGAACCGTATTGCTTCCTAATTTATCAAAGTATGTTGATAATAAAAATACCTCTAAAATAAACTTTATACAAAACAAATCTTTGGAATTAAGTTTGTTTTTAAGTCTACCAGCTACTGCAGCACTTTTAGTTGCCTCTAATGAAATTACATCAGCACTTTTTGGTTATGGTTCCTTCAATGAATTGAGTGTTCAAAATACAAGTTTAGCATTATTTTATTTTGCCTTAGGAATGCCTGCATTCGCTTTTATTAAAGTATTTTCAAGTTTTCTATTTGCAAGACACAATACCAAAATACCTTTTTACTTTTCATTAATTTCAGTCTCAATTAATATAATAATAAGTTTATATTTTTTTTCATCTATTGGTTTTATTATCATTCCTATTGCAACAACAATTTCTTCATGGATAAATTCTTTTTTGCTTTTATTTTATTTAATGAAAAAAAATTATTTTTCTATTAATGAAAATTTTCTTTTTAAATTATTGAATATCTCTTGTTTATCTGTTTTTTCTGCATTCTTATTTAGTCAATTAATTCGATATTTCTCTGATTATTTAATTTATGAAAGTGATATTAAACTGTTAATAATTATTATATTAGTAATTATAACATTAATATTCTATATAATTGCTTCAATTATTACTAAAGCCTTTAAAATTTCAGATATTAAATTAAAGTATTAAAATGGCTAAAAAAATATTTTCTGGAGTTCAACCATCTGGTAATTTACACCTTGGCAATTATTTGGGAGCAATAAAAAACTTTGTTAATCTTCAAAACGAAGAGAATAATGAATGTGTTTATTGTGTTGTTGATTTGCATGCAATTACAGTTAAACAGGATCCAAATGAATTAAAAGATAGTATTAGAGAGACCACAGCAGCTTTTTTAGCAAGTGGTCTTGATTACAAAAAAAGTATTATATTCAATCAATCATCGGTAGCTGCTCACAGTGAAGTATCATGGATATTAAGTTGTACAGCTAGAATGGGATGGCTTAATCGTATGACTCAGTTTAAAGAAAAAGCTGGCAAAGATAAAGAAAAAGCAAGCGTTGGATTATATATTTATCCAATCTTGATGGCAGCTGATATATTATTATATGACTCTACTCATGTACCAGTTGGTGAAGATCAAAAACAACATTTAGAATTATGTAGAGATATTGCTCAAAAATTTAATATAGAATTTAATTGTCAAAATTTTTTAGTTGCTCCTGAACCCTTAATTCAAAAAAGTTTTAGTAGAATTATGAGTCTAAAAGACGGAACAAAAAAAATGAGTAAATCAGACCCTTCAGATTTAAGCAGGATCAATTTAAATGATAGCAAAGATACAATTATTAACAAAATTAAAAAGGCAAAAACTGATGACAAAACTTTACCTTCGGATAAAAAAAATTTAAACGAAAGACCTGAAGTTGAAAATTTGTTAGGAATATATTCGAGTTTATCTGATCAAAACTTAGAATCTACTGTTAACGAATTTTCAGGAAAAAATTTTTCTGAATTCAAAAAAAAGCTTTCTGAATTAGTTGTTGAGAAAATATCACCAATTTCAGTTGAAATTAATAGGTTATATAAAGATAAAGAATTTATTGATAAAATTTTAAATGATGGGGCAGAAAAAGCCAATAAAATAGCTTCAAAAAAAGTTAGTGAATTAAAAAAAATAGTTGGTTTTTAGTAAATAGTCTTTATTTTTTAATATTTGTAACTATATATTAATCATGTTTGTACAAACAGAAATAACACCTAATCCAAACTCATTAAAATTCTTTCCTGGAAAAAAAGTATCAAATGGCTCACCGATAGAAATAACTGATAAAACTTTAACAGATAATGAGCTTATAAAAAACATTCTATCAATTGATGGTGTGAAAAGTGTTTTTTTAACTTATGAATTCTTATCAGTAAATAAGGATCAAAATACTGAATGGAATGATTTAAAGCATATAATCATATCTCTAATCAATGATTTTTATTCTAATGGGGCAGAACTAATAATAGATAAAAACAATACAAACAAAATAAATAAAAGTTTTTCTGAAATAGAAAAAAAAATTATTAATATATTGGAAACAAAAGTAAGACCTGCTGTTGCAAAGGATGGTGGTGATATAAAATTTAAAGAGTTTAAAAATGGAGTTGTGACAGTAAACCTTCAAGGAAGTTGTTCTGGATGTCCAAGCTCTACAATGACGTTAAAACAAGGTGTTCAAAATCTTTTATGTCACTATATTCCCGAAATAAAAGAGGTAATAGCTGTCTAATTTTTTTCAAGAATCATATATAAATTAAAAATGAAGCCAAAAAATTTAAATTTAATCAAAATAAAAAAAATACTTTTAAAAAAGGGTTACATAATTCAAAAAAGTTCTTCTTTAATAAATCGTAAGCCTTTTAAAAGTTTTAATTATACTATTTTGGCTAGCTTTTTTTTAATATTTTCATTTGGTATCATGCCCTCTGTTATAAAATTTTCTTCAAAATTTCTATCAAGTCCTTTAATAGTCGAAAATAATTCAAAATTAAACTTTGAAAAAGTTTTAGATGGTAAAAATCTAGAACCAAATAAAGAGGGGGAAAGTGATAAATTAAAAGTAACTGATTTATTCTTAGATATTTTTGAATTTGAAAGTGTACCGGATAATACAGTTAGATTTAGCGCCTCAACGCTAGAAGAAATTTATAAGGACAATGGGTTTAATTTAAATGAAATTAGAAATAATAAAATTGTAAAACCAGTTAAAATAGATTTATTACCAAAAGAAATTAAACAAATTGAAAATACAAAAAAAAGGAAAAATCTTTTTATTCAGATTGTTCTACCCTTAATTCTTGAAGAAAATACAAGAATTAAGGTTGAGCGTAAGAAACTTTTTGTTGTATTGAACAAAAATAATAACTCGGAGTCAGAGATTAAATGGCTTAAAAGTAAATTTAAACAATACGGTGTTGTAAATAGAGATTTGACTACATTGAAAATACGAATGGACGAAATTCCCGTATCTCTTGCAATAGCCCAAGCCGCAAAAGAAACTGGTTGGGGTACATCTAGATTTGCGTTAGAGGGGAACGCATTGTTTGGTCAATGGACATTTAGTGGTGAAGGAATTAAACCTAAGGGTGCTGATATTGGAGATACTCACAAAGTTATGAAGTTTAAAGTCTTACAAGCTTCAGTAAGAGCGTATCAAAGAAATCTAAATACTCATTCAAGTTATAGAGAGTTTAGAAAAATAAGAGCTATTCAAAGAGACAATTTAGGAAACTTGAATAGTCTAGAGCTTGTAAATTATTTAGATAAATATGCTGAAACTGGATTAGAATATACTAAAATCTTAAAAAAAATTATTGAACAAAATAATTTGACCGATTTTGATGATGCAGAACTTTTACCTAGTAGTAAAAAAATGAAAAAAATAATTTAATTTTCAATAGAAAACTGTATTCCTAACCATCTCCATCCAGCCTGATCGTTTAAAGAGCAGTTGACCCTTCCTCTTCTAAATTGAAATTTATCAATAAAATTTAATTTTAATAGATTTTTTTCAAATGTAATTTGTGTTTTTTTCCACCCTGGTCCTTCATCTGAAAAACAATTGATATTATTTATATTTTTTTGATCTTTAAAAAATTCTATAGATACATCAGGAGGATTGTCTTCTTTTTTTATATATTTATCATCCGGGTTAATCTTAATATATTGTAATGGAAGTAGTTTAATCAAAAAACTAAATCTATCTAAATCACCATATTTCTCGTTAATTGGAAATCTTGGTAGCTCAAATTTATCTTTATTAAAATCTATGACACCTGAATGCTGGCCGAATGCAAATTTAAAATTTTTGCTAATATAATTTCTTTGTTCTTTACTATATTCTCCAAAGGGATAAGAAAAATAAATTGGATTGTATCCTAAATTTTCCTTAAATATTTTTATTGATTTATCGATATCCTTCTTAAAATCATTAAATTTATAATTAATTAGATACTCATGTGAATGAGAATGGTTTCCAATATATCCAAAATCTGAGTTGTCGATTTCCTTAATTTCTTCCCAAGTCATATATCCATTTTTACCGACTGGTTCAGTTGAAACAAATAAAATAAAGGGAATTTTATTTTTTTTTAAAAAGGGCCAAGCATTTTCATAAAATGATGAAAAAGCATCATCGATAGTAATTAAAATTTTTTTTTTTTTCTTATTTTTAGAAAAATTTAAATAAA
>CACFZX010000012.1:0-26681 GCA_902570905.1 uncultured Pelagibacteraceae bacterium | reverse complement strand
TTACTGCTATTACGCCGATAATCATTAAAACAAGAAAAAGTAATAAAAATACTATGAATTGTGTTGGTGATGTATTTTTTCTTAAACTACCTAATAAATGAAAAATTAAACTAAAAAACCTCATTTCCTTTTATATAATCCTGTTTCTGTAAGTAAATATTTAATTCCCATTCTTTCTATTGCTAAAAAAGCATCTTCTTTATCATAAACCATTGGGTCTGACGAAATATTAAAAGATGTATTAGCAATTACTTGAATTTTATGTTTGTTCAAACTCATTAATAGTTTTCCTAGTAAACTTTCTTCATCACAAATTTGTACTCTAGATGTATTATCCACATGTATAACACCTTTAATATCATTTAAAACACTATCTTTTGGAGTTGCTGTTGCTCCCATGTGTGTATAACAGTTCATTAATTTTTTCTCTAGATGAAAGTAATTTTCAGCATCTTTCTCAAGTACTGCAGGTGCAGTTGGTCTGAAAATATTTCTTTTTTTAATATCTGTGCTTAGTACTTTTATTAATTCGGCTTTATGAGCATTACAAATTAATGATCTATGGCCAAGCGCTCTTGGTCCAGTTTCAATATTTGAAAAACATGTAGCGATAATTTGATCTTCTGCGATAGTTTCAGCTGCCTTTTCTATAGAATTATTATCTCCTGCAATTTTTTCAAATACTAAATCATAAAATTCTTCACTAGACTTAATAATTCCAGGAAAGATATTTTTATTTAGATTGTTCTTTGAAACTGTTTTATCATTTTTATTAATAAATCCATAATAAGCAGCTCCAATTGCTGCACCAGAATCTCCAGGTGATGGTGGTAAATTTAATTTTTCTATAAAATCTAAATTTGCAGTTTTTCTCACAGCAGAGCTATTCATGGCAACCCCTCCAGAAAATAAAAAATTCTTTTCACCAGTTAATTCGTGAGCATGTTTAAAAATTGCAAACAATAAATCTTCTAATAATTTTTGAGCTGAGGCTGCTACATTTGCATAAATTTTGAAATCTTCAGTTCCAACTTCAAAAGGTATATCTGGTCTTCTAGGTTTTATACCCAATTCATCTGCTAATAAATCCGAATATGACCTATCTGTTCTTCTAACGTAATCATAATATTTTGTATCGATTTCTAATTTGTTATTTTCAAATTTAATTGTTTTGCTCAAAATATCGTAATACTTCGGTTCACCAAATGATGCGAGACCCATCATCTTATATTCTCCTTCGTTTACTGCAAATCCAAGAAAATCTGTAATTGCTGAATAAAACAATCCCAAAGAATTTGGGTATTCTGAACTCCATACATTTACAATTTCATTATGAGATTTTACATGATGAATAGAAGTACAATATTTGTCTCCATAACCATCTACTACTACAGATACACATGGAAATTCATTATAATAATATAAAGTACTTAACGTATGACTTAGGTGGTGCTCAGCATATAGAATAGGAATTTTTTTAACATTTAAATACTTTGAAAGATCCATATGAAATCTCATTGATGATCTCCAAGCATTTTTAAAATAATTTCTAGTTAAATCATTTTTTATAGGATTGTATTTTACAGAATGTTTTAATACTGTGATCCATGCCCTTACTGGTTTTTCGTAAAATGAGATAGATGTTAAGTTTTTTTCAGATAAATCATGGTTCTTAATCATTTCAAGCAAACTTTGTCTTGGAAATGATTTGTCACCCTTAACTCTAGATAACCATTCTTCTTTTTTAAAATCTATTAAATTTCCCTCTGAGTCTAGTAAGGCAACAGATGCATCGTGATAATAGGCAGATATACCAAGGTAGAACAATTATTAAACCACACTATTTGAATTTGAGGACATTAAATTTCTTTTATCTTTATCTGGTATAGAAATTAAATTTACAACTTTTCCAAATACATTAATTATAAAATTTAATATCGGGTCAAATATTTTATTTAAAAACTTCAAATTTTTATAATAAAACATTCTAAATCTATTTTTCATTTTTTCTCTTTTAAAAGCAATTTGTAGTCTTGCTTCTGGGAATTTTGACTCATAAAATTTCTTTGCCATTCCATGATGAACTAATTCATCTTTTTGAATTGCATCCAATGTTGCTTCTGAGTCATCGGCATGATTAAGCTCATCATCCATAATATTTTTCAAAGTATTTACAGATTTAGTATCTTTTATTCTCTTACTTAAATAATCAAAAGATTCTTTTGCTAAATATTCGTTTGAATATACAAACTCGACAAATTTCTTTAGAGGAAATTTCTCAACTAAAAATCCTTCTTTGTCTACATATCCTTTTAAAATTACATTTTGTGGTGAAAATTTATATTCTCTTTTAAATTCACCTACTCCATTTTTAACTTGATTTGATAATACTTGAAAAAGTAAACCGGTATGTCGATATTCATCTAGAGCATGCCTTATGTAACCTAGCTTAAGTTTTGGTGAGGTTGCTTTTTTAGCAGCTGTTAACATTTCTAAAGCAGAACCATATTCTGCGTAAGCAAACTCAACTAAAGTTCCTAATAAATCTTGGTCTTTTTTATCTGGTGATATAATCATAATTTAATAATTTCTGCTTTCTACTAACATACCATTTAAAATTATTCCTGCAACTTTTGAGGTTTTTTTCGTCGCAGTTATAATGATTTTTGAGGGTTCATATCCTCTTTTTTGATACCTGCTACCTTAACTGGTTTCTTCATTGCATCTCTTCTAAAAGGCTCACCTAATTCTTGGTTTAAAATTATCTCAATAAAAGTTGTGATTCCTTTTTTTTGATCTTCGCAAGATTGTTTTATTGCTTTGGTTGTTTCTTCCATTGTTTTAACGGTTACACCTTTTAAACCACAGGCATCTGCAACTTTTGCATAACTTAATTCCGGATCTAATTCTGTACCAACAAAATTATCATCAAACCATAATATAGAATTTCTTTTTTCAGCACCCCATTGATAATTTCTAAATATAACCATTGTTATAGCGGGCCATTCTTTTCTTGCACATGAGCTCATTTCATTCATGCTTATTCCAAATGCTCCGTCTCCTGCAAATCCAATTACTGGTGTATCAGGGCATCCAATTTTTGCACCAAGTATTGAAGGAAAACCATACCCGCAAGGACCAAATAAACCTGGAGCCAAATATTTTCTTCCTTCTTCAAAAGTTGGATAAGCATTTCCAATTGCACAATTGTTACCAATATCTGATGATATAATTACATCATCTGGCATAGCCGCTTGTATTGCTCTCCAAGCTTGTCTAGGGGACATTCTATCACTATCTCTCTCTCTGGCTTCTTTATTCCAAACTGTGCCTGGATCATCATCTTCATGATCTAAACTTGTAAGAGTTTGTAACCATGCTGATTTAGTTTGGTGTATTAAATTTTTTCTATCCTCTCTTCCTTTGTCTCCTGCATTAGAAGATAATTTTTCTAGAAGTTGTTGTGAAACAAGTTTGGCATCACCACAAATACCAACAGTAACTTTTTTAGTTAATCCAATTCTATCTGAATTCATATCAACTTGAATAATTTTTGCATCTTTTGGCCAATAATCTAAACCATATCCTGGTAAAGTAGAAAAAGGATTTAGTCTTGTTCCTAAAGCAAGCACAACATCTGCTTTAGATATTAATTGCATTGCTGCTTTTGATCCATTGTATCCCAATGGTCCTACTGCAAGAGGATGACTACCTGGAAAACTATCGTTATGTTGGTAACCATTGCAGACTGGTGCTTCTAATTTTTCTGCAAGTTTTTTACACTCTTCAATCGCATCTCCAATAACTACACCTGCTCCAGATAAAATTACTGGAAATTTTGCGTCAGATAATAACTTTGCAGCTTTACTAATTGCATCTGCCCCACCACCTTGTCTTTCTAATCTTACGATTGGAGGAAGTTCAATATCGATAACTTGCGTCCAATAATCTCTTGGTAGATTTATTTGAGCCGGAGCTGATCCTCTTATTGCTTTTTCTATTACTCTATTTAAAACCTCTGCAACACGAGAAGGATCTCTCACTTCTTCTTGATAACAAACCATATCCTTGAATAAATTCATTTGTTCCACTTCTTGGAATCCTCCTTGTCCCATCGTTTTGTTTGCAGCTTGTGGAGTTACAACAAGTAAAGGTGTATGATTCCAATATGCAGTTTTTATTGGTGTTACAAGTCCTGTAATTCCTGGACCATTTTGAGCTATGACCATTGACATTTTACCAGTCGCTCTAGTATAACCATCAGCAATCAGTCCACCGTTTGTTTCATGAGCTACATCCCAAAAAGTAATTCCTGCTTCTGGAAATAAATCTGAAATTGGCATAAAAGCAGAACCTATTATACCGAATGCATGTTCTATTCCGTGTTTTTGAAGTACTTTTATAAAAGCCTCTTCCGTGGTCATTTTGGTCATATAAATTCTTTCTAAATAATTTTTATTTGTTTAAGGTCACGATTAATATATAAGATCTGGGAAATTTCAAATAAAGAAATCGTCACAATGACAAGCACAGATATAATTATTCATGATGAAAAAGACAATGTAGGTGTTGTGGTTATTGAGAAAATCACACCTAACCAGGAGTGTAATTGCTGGATCATGGAAAATGATAAATCTACTAAAATTCAATCAAAAAATGAGATACCTCTAGGTCACAAAATAGCTATGAGTGATTTAAATGAAGGTGATACAATTATAAAATACGGTCACGATATTGGCAAAGTCGTTAAAGAAATTAAAAAAGGTGAACATGTTCATGTTCACAATGTAAAAACAAAGAAGTGGTAAATATGAAAATTCCAAAGAGTTTTTTAGGTTATAAAAGAGAAAATGGTAGAGCTGGTACTAGAAACCACGTAATAATTTTGCCAGTAGATGACATTTCAAATGCATGTGCAGAAGCTGTAGCAAACAATATTAAAGGTACTATCGCATTACCTCATTCATATGGAAGATTACAATTTGGTGCAGATTTAGAATTACACTTTAGAACTATGATTGGTACAGGAAAAAATCCTAATGTGGCTGCTGTAATAGTTATAGGTATAGAACCGAAGTGGACAAAAAAAATTGTTGATGAAATTGCAAAAACCGGAAAGCCAGTTGAAGGATTTAGTATTGAAGGTGTTGGAGACATAGATACAATAGCAAAAGTTTCAAAAAAAGCTCAGGAATTTTCAATGTGGGCTTCAGAAAAACAAAGAGAAGAATGTCCAATAAGTGATTTGTGGATTTCTGTTAAGTGCGGTGAGTCTGATACAACATCAGGACTTGCATCAAATCCAACTGTTGGAAATTTAATGGACAAGCTAGAGCCACTAGGTGTCCATTTATGTTTTGGAGAGACATCTGAACTTACTGGTGCAGAGACAGTATGTGAAAAAAGAGGTAAAACACCTGAAGCACAAGCGAAATTTAAAAAAACTTGGAATGATTACAACGATTTTATTTTAAAAGAAGCAACTGATGACTTATCTGAAAGTCAACCAACGGCAGGTAACATTGCGGGTGGATTAACGACTATAGAAGAGAAAGCATTTGGAAACTTTCAAAAAATTGGATCTAGACAGTTTATAGATGTATTGGAACCAGCGGAAGAACCTACAAAAGGAAAGGGTTTATACTTTATGGATACATCTTCTGCTGCAGCAGAGTGTGTCACACTGCAAGCAGCCGGCGGATTTAACATTCATTTGTTTCCAACTGGACAAGGAAATATTATAGGTAACCCAATTGAACCGGTAATTAAATTAACAGCAAACCCTTTGACTGTTAAAAATATGAGCGAACATATTGATGTTGATGTTTCAAAAATTCTTTCTAGACAAATGAATTTAGATCAAGCCGGAGATGAATTGGTTAAAGCAACTTTAAGAGTTGCCAATGGAAGATTAACTTGTGCAGAAGCATTAGGTCATAAGGAATTTGTTATGACTAAACTATATAGAAGTGCTTAAAATTTATCTTTAGTTCAAATATTTTTTTAAATCTAAAGCGTGGTGTTTCCTGATCTTGGCATTTTGTTCAAAATCTTTATGTCTCTTCGAAGCGATTGATATCCAATTTTCCATGATTTTTTTATGTTCCGGAAAATTTTCAATATTATTTTTGTGAAATTCAGATCTTTCTTCTGTAAAAAAATTAATCTTTGGTGAATTTAATAAATTTGGATCAATAGAATATTCTATTTCTAGCATCTGACCTCTTGATAAACGTGAGAAATAAAGATGTTTGCTCCACAACATTAATTCAGGTAATTTAACTTTATTGTATTTAAGCCATTTTTTAAATTGAGCATTGCTTACCTCAGGATCATCAGGAAAATTCAATTCTTTGTTTGTATCAGCATGCCCTACTCTTAAGCAGTTGACTGTGTTACCTCTTTTGTAAATTTCTAACAAATAATATTCAGGTCTTTCATAACAACCATCATATTTGTTTTTAAAAACTATCTCCTGAACTGCAGTATTTACAACACTTTCATAAACACCCGCAACGTCGGCTACTCCAATAAAAATTAATTCTGTTACTAGCTCATTTTCTATTTTTGCTAGAGTATATGCATCAAACCAGAGGCCATAATAAGAATCTCTTTTTTTTGTGGCTAGATACCAGTCACCTGGGCTTAATTTAGTCTTTAGATATTTGTTTACAGTAAATTCATCAAGATTTATTTTTTCAGCTGAAGATTGATAAGCAAATAAAAATAAAAAAAATGTTGTGAAAATTAATCTAAACATAAGTCTAGTCACTTGCTTTAAGCTTAGCAATTCTTTTTCTATTCCAGTCTGATAATAGTTTTCTTAATCCTGCAGCCGCAACACCTAAAACGATTGCTAAGACTACAGAAGTTAAGCCATAGAAGGTTGGTAGATCTTTTGAATATTGTAAAATAAAATCACCTAGTGGACCTAGTTGATTAACTCCATTCATAACTTTGTCAACAATAACTTGTTCTTTAATAAATCTTTCAAATGCAATTGCTATTCCAACTGCTAAAATTAAAATTGCTAAAATTGTTTTAAATTGAGTACTATCAATTTTTTCACCTATTTTTTGTCCAACCTGAACACCAACAATAGAACCTAAAATCAATATTGTAATTAAAATTAAATCAATTGTTCCATAATTAAGTGCATGCAATACTGTAACAATCGCACTCACAAATATAGTGACAAATAAAGATGTCCCTGGAACTAATTTTGTAGGCATTCCAATAACATAGATCATTGCTGGAACTAAAATAAAAGCACCTCCGATACCCATAATTGCAGCGATATAACCAACTATCAATCCTATTATGATTGGTGCAAGCGCGCTTTCATATACTTTTGATTTTTTAAATCTCATTCTAAACGGAAGTCCATGTATCCAATAATGTTGATGTAATTTTCTTTTAACAACTATTTTTTTTCTTGCTTTATCTATTTCAGAAACTCCTTGTATCAACATGAAAGTTCCAAGAATTGCTAAGATATACATATATGCTAATGCGATAACATCATTGATTTTACCAATATCTTTTAAATATGTGAAAGTAAGTATTCCTAATAAAGTTCCAAAGACTCCACCTAATACAATCATCAATCCCATTTTGTAATCTAAGGTGCCTTTTAAATAATGTGTAGTTGAACCAGAGACAGATGTTCCTAGTATATTGCTTGCTTCATTAGGTACTGCATATGCTGGTGGTATACCAAGGAAAATTAGAAAGGGAGTCATTAAAAATCCACCACCGACTCCAAACAATCCTGATAAAACTCCAACAAATAAACTTAATAAAAAAATTATTGGTATATTGATTTCAACTTGAGCAATTGGAAGAAAATACTCCATAGCTTTAAGTATTCCTCTAAAAACAGAATGTCAACTAATGATTAAATTATAGAAATGTATTTATTAAAATGAAAGACCAATAAGCAGCTAACCCAAAATAAATAGTATTTTTCATATTTATTAGTGAATTAATATTTGGGAGTTGCTTAACAATTGATTTTGTATTTTTAAAAAATTTGTTAAGCATAATTTGGAATTACACCTACTAAGTCAAATTTGCAAGTAATTTTTAATTTTTTTAAAATATTGTAGCGCCAAAAACTTTTATTAGCCCACCCTCTTCTCCAAGGACAAGTCTTCCTAAAAAATCTCCTGGTAGCTTTGTGCTGTTCTGCTTGTATAAAACAGTTACATAGAGGCCTCTTCTAAGGCATCCAAAGGCTTTACATCCTTCAGCAAGTGAAGAAATAAGCTCGTTACTAGCCCATTGTTTACCTAATTCTACTTCATTGGCTCCATAAAGCATTTGAGATGAAAAATCTTTAGTAAAGCCTCCATAATCTTTGATGTTTGATGATTTTACCAAGTTATCCCAAATAGGATCAGCGATTTTAATTATTTCTTCGTCTGATTTTTCGATAAGGCTCATTAAGAGAATTTTTTATGAAGCTTCTTTTTTCTCTTTTTCATCAACTATGTGATAGACCGGCATCTTCTCTAGTGTAAATTTTCCTGTTTTAGGATCTCTTCTTGATACTGTTAAACAATGCCAATTTTCATCATCTAATTTCATAAAATCACCTCTATAATAATATCCAGGCCAACGCGTCTCTTTTCTAAATAAAGTGTGTTCAGTCACACATTGAGATGTAAGAGTTCTATGTTTTAGCTCCCATGCTCTCATAAGCTGGTGATAATCTTCAGCTCCAACATTTTCTAAGTCTTCTTGTAACCAATCTAAAAGTTCCAAACCTCTTTTTAAAGTGTTTTCATTTGTCATATAGTTGTAAGAAATTCCACCAACATATTCATCCATGATTTTTTGTAGTCTTTGTAAACCTTGTATTGGAGAAATATAACTTGGAGACACTGTTCCTCCTGTTATTTCATTTCTTCCCACAGTATAATTTTCTAGTGGTTTGTATATTACTTCTTTAAATTCATCACACTGCTTATCTGAAACTTTAATATCTTTTGCTTTTTGCTCCTCTATATATTTTACAGCAGCTTTTGCAGCTAATCTTCCTTCTGTAAATGATCCTGAAGAAAACTTGTGTGCGCTTCCTCCTACTGTATCTCCTGCACCAAATAATCCATCAACTGTTGTCATTCTGTTATATCCCCAGAAATATTCTGGAGGAGATAAATCTTCTGGTCCACTAACCCAAGCTCCTGAACATGTTGCATGAGAACCCATTACATAAGGTTCTGATGTTGTTAATTCTGGATTAGTATATTTAGGATCAATGTTTTGTGATGCCCAAACTACAGCTTGACCGACTGTCATTCCTAAAAAATTTTCCCAACCTACTGTTTCTAAATGTGGATCTTGAAAAGCTTCTTTTGTAACCATGTGGATTGGTCCTCCACCTGCTATAGTCTCTTGGATAAATGCATGATTTCTCAAACATGTTGGTGTTGGATGATGATCAATATATTCTCCAACCAATTCTTTTGTTTGGTCGTACCATTTCTTCTCATAATTTTCACCATTAGCATTTTGAGTGTAAGTTTTTAAATGTAAAAAGTATGCTCCAACTGGACCATAACCATCTTTAAATCTGCATAAAACAATTCTGTTTTCCATTTGAGTCATTTTTGCGCCTGCAGCTATCGGTAATGCATAAGCCGAACCATTTGACCAAGGCGCATACCAAGTTCTTCCCATACCTTCACCAACAGCTCTTGGTTTAAATATATGTGAAGCTCCACCTGCTGCAACGATTACTGTTTTTGATCTAAAGACATGATAATCTCCAGTTCTCATATTAAATCCAACAGCACCACCCACTCTATTTTCTTTAGTTTCATCCATTAATAAATGAGTAACCATTATTCTGTTATAAATTTTATCTGCAGATTTTTTTGCTGCTTCAGCAACTATTGGCTTATAGCTCTCACCATGGATCATTATTTGCCATTTACCTTCTCTTTGATATCTGCCAGTTTCTTTATTTTTCATCATTGGTAAACCCCATTCATCAAACATATGAACAGTTGAGTCTACGTGACGAGCCATGTCGTAACCTAAATCTTCTCTAACTAGGCCCATTAAATCGTTTCTTGCGTATCTTACATGGTCTTCAGGTTGGTTTTCTCCCCATTGCATACCCATGTAACAATTTATTGCGTAAAGACCTTGAGCTACTGCACCACTTCTATCAATATTTGCTTTTTCAACACAAACTATTTTTAAATCTCTTCCCCAGTGTCTAGCTTCAAATGTAGCACCAGTTCCAGCCATACCACCACCAACAACTAGAATATCGCAATCTTCAAAAATAGTTTTTCTAGCCATTAATAATAAACTCCTTTTTTAAAGGCACTCTTTTCTACTTTTGGCAATTCTTTTTTTGTATTTAAGCCCTCTGGTTCATTGTATAAAACCTGAGAATTAATTTCCCCTTGATTTGGTTTATCGCCTTCGGAAAGTTTTGGAATAAATTTTCCCCATGGTTTTGTTGTTATTGGAGAAACAAAATCTTTAACGGTTCCATTTCTAAATTTTATTTTCCAAGATATGGTTCCTTTTTCCTCTTCTCTTCTAACTCTTACACTATGACCCATAGGAGCGAAGTCTGCATAACCCCTAACATCAATTGCATGGTTAGGACATGCTTTTACACATGAATAACACTCCCAACAAAAATTAGGTTCAATATTTTTTGCACGTCTAATAGTTTCATCAATGTGCATAATATCTGAAGGACAAATATCTACACAATGACCACAACCATCACATCGAGTCATATATACAAAAGTTGACATACTGTTTTTATATTCCTTTCTTTATCATATTAATAGTGCTTTGGTGCCTCACGTTTAATTCCCATACCAAATTGTTCTGGAGCATCAGCTTCTGGAGGTAAATTATCTCTTGAACCATCTGCTTCTGCTAAATTTTTCTGGATTGCAGCTCCTGGTTTATAAAACATATGTGCAAATTTAGACCAATATACTCCACCAAACAAAACTAGATTTGATACAATGTAAAATACTAAAAAAACTTTATCATCCCATCTACCATCTAAATTTAATGACTGAAGGTATGACCAAATTAATCCAAATAATGAAGTAGCAATTAATGCTAACACAAATAAGTCTGCTTGAATAATTCTATACCAAGGCTGTGCTTCTGAGTAAACATCTACTCTTAAAAAAAACCAAAACCATGCTCCACCCAATACTGTCATGATTGCACCTACGTGCCATAGGATTGGCCACAATGACGGTGTGGTTAGTGATGTTGAGGCATAAAAGAAAATCATTACTACTGATGCAGCCCAAAATAAAACTGTACCATACATTCCTAGTAGATGAGCAGCTCTTCTCTTTCCAGCTCCAAGTTCAGAAGTTGTTCCAATATCGTATACAACTGTTTTTGCAATTACAGAAACTCTTTCACCAGTTCCTAATTCTCTAGTTGCTGATTTCTTTGCTTTTTTTGCATTATTAAAAAAATATTTTACATTTTTTTTATGAATCATATCCATAACTGTTCCAACAACAATTAATCCAATCATCACAATAACGAATGATTGAAGAAATATAGAAGGTATAGTTTCTGAAAGGACCGCAAATGGATTTATTGTAAACATTTTATAATTTTATCTCCACAATTTTAAAAAAAAACTCTTCTAATACAAATGAAAAATTAGATCAACTGTGTTAAAGACACATTTATACACTAGATAGTTGATTATTTCGTGTTTTTTCTAATATAATGTTGTTTTAAGGGTATCACACCTCTTACTCCACCCTGAGGATTTTCAACATCTCCTTGTCTCCTAGGAATCAGATGAATATGACAATGCATAATAGTTTGACCTGCAAATTTTCCAGCATTAGTTCCTATATTAAACCCTTTAACTGTAATATCTTTTTTTAATATAAAATCTTTGAGAAGTTTTATCAATTTATTACATGCAAGAATCTCATCATTATTTAATTCGAAATAATCTTCAACATGTCTCTTTGGAAAAATTAAAACATGATGTTTGGATACTGGATAACTATCAAAAGATGATTTTGCTAGGTCGTTACTAAAAATAATTTCGTCTTCCTTAATATTGCAAAAAATACATGGGTTATTTGGGTCACTCATAATTATTTAATTAAGTTATTATAAACTTTTTTAACCTTTCTTGAGTATAAAAAACTTTTACGTTTCCAGTTTAATTCATTAATACTTGATACAGATGTTACACTTTTTCCAGATCCCACTAAAAGTATTTCTTGAAAACTATTTAGATCCGCAATTTTTATATCTTTAAAATTTATCTTAATTTTTTTATTTAAATATTTAATAGTATTTCCTAAATAACAATTATTTTTGGGAGAAAAAAATTTACCGTTTTTTACAAACAATAAATTTGAAGTGCCTGTTTCTAGTATTTTATCTTTATAGCATAAAGCAAGATCATATTTAGTAGTATCAAATTTACCAAGTCTTTTTAGAATTTGTTTATAAAATAAGTTTTTATATTTTGGTTCTATCCTTTTATAATTAAATAATTTCAATTTAAATTCTTTTTTAGGAGTTAATCTTTTTCTTATAGATATCGAAATAGTTTTTTTGTTTAAAGCTATTCTAAATAAATGATTATTATAATTTTTTTTTAAGTTTTTATTTATAAGAGATAGTAATATTTTTTTAAGATTTTTTTTTCTTATTTTATATTTTTTTGCGGAAGAAATTAAATTATTTAGATGATTATTTTTGAGAACTATTTTATTTTTATTCCCAACAAGTCTCATAGTCGTAAAAACACCTTTGTTTCCCCAGAGATCATTAAAAGGAATTTCTTTTAAATCTTTAAGCTGATAGGATTTTTTTAATAAGAACTTTGCCATTTTTAGTTAAAAAAGACTCTGGGTGAAATTGAAAACCGAAAACTTTATTTATATGATCTTCTATACCCATAGCTATGTTAGTTTTAATACATCTCATAGTAATTTTCATGTTTTTTGAAATGAAAGGTTCTTCCAATCTTAAAGAATGATATCTCCCAACTTCAAAAAACTTATTTTTATTAAATAATTTACTATCTTTTGTTACTTTTATTTTAGATTGAAAACCATGAAAAATTCTTTTTTGTTGTACTATTTTACCGCCTTCATTATATAAAATTTGTTGGTAACCAAGACAAATACCAATTATTTTTTTTTTTCCTTTGTATTTATTATAAATTTTTGATGTCAAAGTATAATCCTTTGGTGAACCCGGTCCAGGTGATAAAACTATTGTTTCACTTTCATTTAATTTTTTATGGTTTATTTCAAAATAATTAGAGCAATATACCTCGTCGAACATTGAAAATTGATGAACAACGTTCCAGGTAAATGAGTCTTGATGATCAATTATGTAAATCATTTATATAACTCCAACAAAGATTTTGCTTTTATAAAGTTTTCGTTAAATTCTTTTTTTGCTGAACTATCTAACACTACACCTGATGCAGCAGATATTTCAGAAATATTTTTGTAATTTAAAATTGATCGGATAATAATATTAAATCTCATATCTTCATTAAATTTTATAAAACCAAAACTACCTGTAAAAATATTCCTATCCTCTTTTTCCTGTTTATTTAATAATTCTAAAGTCCTAATTTTTGGACAACCAATCACCGAACCACCTGGCATCATTGATTGAATTATATTCAAAACTGAGGTTTTATTTTTTATAATACCTTGGATAGAACTTACATAATGAAAAAGATGTTTATATTCCTCAACATATTTCTCTTTTAAGATTTTTACAGATCCCGGTTTACATATTCTTGATAGATCATTTCTCTCTAGATCAACAATCATATTGTGCTCTTTTGTTTCTTTGTCATTACTTTTAAAAAATTTAAGGGCGTTTATTTTTTTAATCTTGCTATTCTTTCTTAAAGTTCCTGCAATTGGTTTAGTGATAATTTTATTACCTTTTTTTTCAATTAAAGTTTCAGGGGAACAGCTTACTATCGAATAATCCTTGTCCCTTATCATAAAAGATTCGGGAGAAGAGTTTACTCTCATTAATCTCCAAAAGAAATTAATGGGATTAATTTTAGATCTGTTTTTGTACTTTGTACAAATTTTAATTTGATAGGTTTCTCCTTGTCTAATTTTTTTTGAAAATAAATTAAAAATTTTGTTATATTTTGCAAAATTGAGATTTAATTTAAAAGGAGATAAGATTTTAGTTTGACTAAAATAATCGTTAAATTTAGGGTTTTTGATATTAGAAAAAATATTAATTTTGTCTCTTATTTTTATTATTGTTTCAGGTTTATAAAATATACCTTTATAAAAATTTAATTTTTTTTGATTTTTAATTCTTATATTTAATAAATTACATAAAATTTCATACCCAAAAAAACCTAGATATAAGTCAGTTTCTTTTTTAAACTTTTTTTTAGAAAAACTATTTAAAAAGTTATTTATATTTGCATTTGATAAAATTATCTTTTTTGAAAAATCTGTATAAATATTATACCCACCATCAACTTTATAAATTATCAAAGCTTTATCTGATTGATAAAGTTTTTCTAAATATGGATTAAATTTAAGCTTCTGCTTTTTGTAATCTATCAATTGCTTGCTCTCTAATTGGTAAGTGTATTAAACCTGCAAAAATAGATAATGCAATTGCCAAATACCACGCATAGTCATAAGATCCATACATATCGTAAAATAAACCACCCAAATATGCTCCAAAAAATGATCCAATTTGATGGCTTAAAAAAACTAAACCATATAATAATCCAAGAAACCTAGTACCAAAAATATGTGCAACAATACCTACGGTAGCCGGTACAGTTGATAACCAAAGAATTCCAAAACTAGCTCCAAAGATTATAGAGTTTATTGTACTAGGTGGTGTAAAAATAAATAAACAAATTGATATTCCTCTTAAAAAATAAATTCCACTAAGTATTATTTTTTTACTTCTTTTAGCGGACAAATATCCACTCAATAAAGAACCAATTATATTAAAAAAACCTATTAATGATAAAATCATTGCAGCTGTCCAATCTTCTAGTCCTCTATCAATTACATATTTAGGAACATGGGTTCCAACTAACGTAATATGGAAACCACATACAAAAAAACCAGATGTTAAAAGTAAATAACTTTTATTTTGAAAAGCTTCTTTTAAAGCAGAAAGTGTGGATTGACCATTTTCTGTTTCTACTGTTTCCTGTAATTTTGGCGACCTCACGAAAAAGGCAACTACAAAACCAATACATAAAAAAACTGTAAAAATAAATAAAGTATCTTCCCATCCATTACTTTCTAGAGAGTAATTTGTAAATAATGGAGATAAAAAATAACCAAATGACCCAACTGCAGTTACTATGCTCATAGCAATTGTTCTATTTGATAAAGGAAAATGTTTTCCAACTACAGACATTGGGATACTAATTGCAGTACCTCCACAACCAATTCCTACTAATACACCTAGACAAATTTGAAAATAAATTCCTGTATTAGGTCCTGAGTATAAAAAATAAACTCCCAAGATATAAAATATAAATGCAAGGCTAATAGCTTTATGGCCACCATATTTATCTGCAATAGCTCCAAATACTGGTCCTGATAAACCCCAACCAAGCATCTGAATTCCAATTGCCAATCCAAACTCAGTATTAGTAATTCCAAGGTCAATATTGAAATCCATAAAAAACATTCCAAAGACTTGCCTCACACTTAAAGATAGAAACACAACTAATGATGCTGCTATTAAAGTTACTAAAGCTAAATTGTTTTTTATAAATTTTTCAGAACTCATTTGACAAATTTAAGACATCTTCTTAAATCGTCAATCAAATCTTTTGGGTCTTCAAGACCGATATGTAATCTAACTAATCTCTCATCACTTTCTAAATTTAAATATTTTCTATTTCCTCTCTCAGATTTTCCTTGATGTAATGCAAGACTTTCAAAACCTCCCCAGCTATATCCATAACCAAACAATTTTAGAGAGTTGACAAATTTTATAACTGATTTTTTATTTTTGGCCTTGATTTTAATTCCCATTAATCCGGATGCGCCTGAATAATATTTTTTCCACATTTTATAATTAAAGGAACCCTTTTTATATGGATAAAGAAGTTTCACTTTTTTATTTTTAGACAAAAAAGAAGCAACTTTTTTTGCATTATCTTGGTGCTTATCCAGTCTTACATCAAGAGTTCTTAAACCCCTTGTTATTAAATATGCATCATCTGGCCCTAACCTTAATCCAGTAATTTTTTGAGTTTTTTCTATGTGTTTGAAGACTTTTTTATTTACTGCAAGACTTCCCCCCATTACATCTGAATGACCAGAATAATATTTCGTGGCAGAAACTATAGCCATATCAAATCCTAATTTAATTGGTTTAAAAAAATAGGGTGTTGCCCATGTATTGTCTATAGCTGTAAGAATATTATTTTTTTTTGCTATACTTATTATTTTAGATAAATCTTGGAATTCAAAAGTATTACTCCCAGGATTTTCAACAAATATTAATTTAGTTTTCTTGGTGATATTTTTTTTAATCGAATTTAAGTCATGAGGATTATAAAATGTAGTTTTGATCCCATATTCTTTTAAGTAATCTTGGGTTAACATTCTTGTAGGATTATAAACTGGATCAGCAGTAATAATTTCATCTCCTGGTCTAACAACACTGAATATAGCTAGAAACACTGATCCGAAACCAGTTGGTGTTAAAAATACATGATAAGATTCCTCAAGTTTTGTTAAAATTTTTTGTAAAATATGTGTGGTTGATGTTCCTTGCCTTCCGTAATCAAAATGACCACCTCTAGGGTCCCTTTTATGTTTTGCTTGAGTTCTTCTTATGTCGTTCATAGACTTAAAAATAATCGTTGAAGCTCTCACTACTGGAGGATTAACTGAATGATTGTGAAAATCTTTAGCTGTATGCTTTAAAAATGTCTTAAATGATCTACTCATTATAAATTTGATATGTTTTTATGACAATGCTATATCCGAAAGATAAGTCAATAAAATAATTAATTGAAAGGATAAAATGGGATACCCAAAAAAGCACAGAGGCCGTAGAAAAATGGGCTCAAAAAAAAGAAGAGCAAGAAAAAAAAATAAAAAGAAATAAATTTAATGAATCTAGAGCGTGATGTTTCTATTTTAAGAAAAGCCTCTTTCTTTCTTTTTTTAATTCCTACTATAGGTTTGTTTCTATCAATTTTTTCTAGTAATTATTTAGCTACACATAAATATTCTTATGAAAGTAATTATTATGATTTTGTGGATGATATCCCTGGAAGTAATTATCAAACTACTTGTAATAAACAAAATAATTATTGCTTAAATACAAATTTTATCGAATCCATTAATAAAAAAGGTAAAAAATTAAATGATTGCAGAATATATCATGTGCATCCTCAAGTTTTTTTAATAGATGATCTGGGAAATAAGACCTTAGTAATAGATAATGGTGGTCTACCAATAATAAAAGATTCCAAATCTGGTAAATACAAAGTTCAGGAAAAATTATTAAATAATGATTTCATTTTAAGTTTAGATGTAAAAAATAAATTAAATATTAAGTGTATTAAAAATTATAAAATAAATTTTTTATACGAAAAGTTTCCAGATATTTTTGAATTGCAAATAAAATTAACAGATAACAATAATTTAAAAATGGCTGTAGGTGAAACTATTAATCCTTTTATTTATGGAGAAACTTCAATAAGTAATTTAGTGAAAAGATTTCCAATAAATTATATTTTTAAAAGTTTAATTTATTTAAGCGTAATATTAATGATAATTTATTGGAGTTTTTACAATAAAATATTAAGAAATTTCAAAAAAGAATTTAAAGTATTTTACTATTTTGGAATTTTGTCTGCTGTTACTCTATTTTTTCATGTCATGTTTCTTGGTTCAACCTCAAAAAATGAATTATTTCAAGATATTCGTAAAATAATTATAGTTTCTTTTATTGTTTTTGAATTATTAGCTCAAATTTTTTTAACTAAATATTTATATAAAAATAAAGATTTGTTAAAAAATTTTTGTAAGAGAAGTGTGATTTTTTTAAAAGTATATTTTATATTGTTTGTAATAATTGTTACAACGATTATTTTAGTTACATTATTATTTTATAATATGCCTTCAAATGTAGATAATATTCTTGAATGGAACTATTTTTTGTTTCTATTAATTTTTTATTTTTTATCTTTTTTTATGTGGAAAAAAAATTAGATTATTTTGATATCCATCCTCCACCTAAGACTTTATATCCATGCATATCTTTTGAATAAAATACGCATGCTTGTCCTGGGGAAATACCATGCTCATCTTCTAAAAGGTTTAAAATAGTTTTTCCATTTCTAAAATTTAATTTTGATTTAATAAGTTTTCCTGTAGATCGAACTTTTGCAAATATTTCATTTTTAAAAAAATTTTTGTCTACTAGCAAATTCAAGTCTCTTAAAATAATTTCTTTCTTCAATAAATCATTTTTTGAGCCAACAATTATTTCATTTTTATTCGCATCAATATTAATTACATACAAAGGTTCTTTAGCTGCAATCTTAATTCCTTTTCTTTGACCAATTGTAAAGTTTACAATCCCATCGTGTACACCAAGAACATCTCCATTTAAATTTTTTATATTTCCTTTTTTGAAAGCTTCAGGTCTAAATTTTTCAATTACTGATACATAATTTCCATCAGGGACAAAGCAAATATCTTGGCTATCAGGTTTGTCTGCAACATTAAGATTTAGTTTTTTTGCTATATCTCTTGTTTCAGATTTTAATAATCCGCCTAAAGGAAATCTTAAATAATCAAGTTGTTCTCGTGTGGTACTAAATAAAAAATAACTTTGATCACGGTTTTCATCTATTGCTCTATACATCTCAGTTTTATTATCTTTAGTTATACTCTTTACATAATGACCTGTAATCAAAGCATCTGCATTTAAAGATTTTGCTTCTTGAAATAAATCATTAAATTTTACAGTTTTATTGCATTGAACACACGGGATAGGAGTTTCTCCTTTTAAGTAGCTGTCTACAAAATTGTCAATTACTCCTGACTTAAATTTACTTTGATAATATAAAACTTTATGTTCTATATTTAATTTATGAGCTACTCTCTTTGCATCAATAATGTCTTGTCCAGAGCAACATACTTTAGATTTTGCTACTTGTTGGTTGTCATCAGATAACTTTAATGTAATTCCAATTACATTATAACCTTCCTTTTTCATCAAGCCAGCTACAGTAGATGAATCTACTCCACCAGACATTGCAACAACAACAGTAGTGTCCTTTGGGTTTTTGTTTAAACCTATTGAGTTCATTTTTATTTTCATTCAGTTGGTATTTATACTTATTTCTAATATAAGATATATAAATGTTTTTTGAATTTGAACCAGGTGATAAAGTAACAAATCCTCAAAATAAAGATTGGGGAATAGGACAAATACAATCAATTATAAAAAATAAAATAACAATTAATTTTGAAAATGCTGGAAAAAAAGTAATCAATGCAGAAAATATCAAATTAGAAAAATATGAAGATAATGGAACTAGAAGATAAGAAAAAAATTGTTGATGCTTTAAATAAGAATTTTGTTGAAGCAGGTGAATTATCTATTGATTTAAGAAAAAAAGGTTTAAAAGAAACAATTAAATCAGATAATACTCCAGTTACAAATGGTGATTTAGAAGTTAACAAAATTATCACAAATAAAATAAAAGAACTTACTTCTGAAATTCCAATCGTTTCTGAAGAATCTTCTCTTAATAAAAAAAATGAGCTTTTAGAAACTTTTTGGTTGATAGATCCAATTGATGGTACATATGATTATATACATGATAAAGATGAGTTCACAATAAATGCAGCTCTAATTATAAATAAAAGACCAGAAATTGGTATTATTTATGCACCAGCAAAACAAAGGTTATTTTATACATATGGTAAAAATTTTAGTTTTGAAAAAATTGATAACAGTGAAAGAGTTTTAGATTGTAAAAAAATCACAAAACATGGTGAGGTGAAAGCAGTATCTTATTCTGATAAACTAAAACCAATAATTCAAAAATTCCATGAAGAATTTAAAGTCACTGAATTTAAAAAAATGAAAAGTTCCTATAAATTTTGTGTTGTAGCGACTGGGGAATACGATTTATACGTAGCGGAACCTAGGGCATCAGAATGGGACATTGCTGCAGGTCATGCTATTTTACAAAATGCAGGTGGTTCTGTCACTGATTTTGATGGAAATGAAATTTTATATGGAAAAAAAGATTTCAAAAATCCAAGTTTAATTTTAAAAAGATCAAAAGATTTATAATGGAAGAACAATTAAGAATTATACTAATAATTATAGTGTCTGTTTCAATATTTGGACTATTAGTATTTGTATATGTCAAAAACTATATAAAAAGAAAAATTCAATATTATTTAAATGAAAAAAATAAAAATTTAAAGTAGATTTATTATTTTAATATATTCGTCTTTTTCTATATCCATTATTTTTTTTGATGTTTCAAAGTCAAATCCTGCTCTCGCTAATATTCCAATATCTTTTTTATAAAATAAAGATCTATTGCTTTCTTCTCTTGCAGGACCAATTCTCTTCTTTTTGCAAATTTTAATTGCCGAAAAAAAATCTTGGTCTTCATTATTATTTTTTATATCAGCTAGAGTCTCTCTAACATACTTGTCGCTAATTCCTTTCTGAATTAAATAATTTCTAATTTTGTTAATGGAGCTTCCTCTTTGTATTAAATTTTTCGCTTTTGAATTAGAATAAAATTTATCATTAATAAATTTGCTTTGTTCTAAATCGTTGAGTACAACGGTTATTAAATCACTTATACTTGATTTATTAACACTAGAATTTTTAAAACTTAAATATTTTTTTAAAAGATATGTCTTTAATTGCTGTTTAGATGGTGCATATTTTTCAATGTAATTTAGTGCAAAATTTCGCATTTCATCTACTGTGGCCTCTAAGTCTTTTTTTTTATTTTTTCTATGAATCATGAATGAATAATATAATATAATTCTATGTTGGAACAAATTTTCACTTATTTTACAATTGATATTATTTATATTTGGTTAAATATTGGTGTTATTCCTTTTTGGTTGATGCTCATTTTTTTTCCAACCTCCAAGATTTGCAATATTTTTGTTAGCTCTATCTTTCCAATTATAATTTTCAGTGCAATTTATTTATATTTAGTTTATTTTTTCTTCTTATCCGATTATGATTTTTTAGGTAATTTTGCTCTTTATTTAAGCTTAGATGATTTAAAAGATTTATTTTCAAATGACGGATTTTTAATACTCTTCTGGATACACTTTCTATCTATAAATTTATTTTGTGGTTCTTGGATTGTTAAAGATTACCAAAAATTTGCTATCTCCAAATATCTGACTTTTTTTCCTATTTTAATTACTTATTTTATTGGGCCTTTAGGTTTGTTTATCTACTGGATTATAAGAATTTTTTACGCAAAGAAAATTTCATTATTAGATTAAGTAATTTTAAAACCATTATTTCTCATTGATGCAAAACCTCCGTCTATATGAGAAACTTTTTTAAAACCCATTTCTTGTAATGACTTTGCTGATAAAGCTGACCTTAAACCACCTGCACAAAAAAGAACCATCTCCTTATTCATATCAATTTTTCCATCTTTAAAATAAGCACTTTCAGGATCCATCCAAAATTCTAACATTCCTCTTGGGATATGAATTGAATTTTCAACTCTACCATTTTTTTCAAGCTCCCGAATGTCTCTTAAATCGATCAAATTACATTCTTTATCGTTAATCTTTTTTTTTGCCTCATCTGAACTTATGGTTTTGATCTGAGCTAGAGCTTCTTTTACTAAAGACTGTGATGATTTTATTGTCATAATAATATAATAATTATACTAAATAATAACATGAAAAAAAGCATTATTAAAAAAATATTTATTAAAATCTCTAAATTTCTTGGATATGAAATAATCGATCAGAATGAATTTTATTCTCCAACATTGAACAAAGAGCTAAACGAAAACCTCTCATCAATAAGTAAATCAATCGTTTTACCAATGGGAGAAGTTAATTTAACGAGGAAAGTAAAATCATTATTGATATTATTTAGAACTAATACAAATGTGGAAATATGGGATCAAAATAGAAAAAGAATATTTGAAAATCCTAAAATAGAATATGTTTTAAGATCATTATTTTCGCTAATTAAATCAATTAAAAAACTTAAAAAGCAAAATACAGATATTGAAGTTATTTTAAAAGTTGTTGATGACAATTCAAATGAAGAAAATTTAAAAAAAATTAAAAATTTACTTCTTTTATCTAGTTTAAATTTTGAAATAATTAATCATTCATTTAAAGATCATAAAAATTTTATTAAAGAACAAAAATCAGAGGAAACTTTCGCGAATTTATCTAGTTTGTTAAAATGCTTTGAATTAGGAAAATCAGAAGGGAAAGACCTTATATTTTTTGTGGAAGACGACTATTTACACTTTGAGGAATCGTTAGAAGAAATGGTTTCAACTTATGAAAGAATAACCTCTCAATTAAATAAGGACATTTTTATGTGTCCTTCAGATTATCCTTACCTTTATATGAATAATGAAAAAACTAGTTTGCTACTTGGTAACAAAAGACATTGGAGATCTATTAATAAAACGCTTTGTACGTTTTTAGCTCCAATTAGTTTTGTTGATAAATATTGGGATAACTTCAAAAAGAATTGTCAGGATAGACACGATCCATTCGAAAAGTATCTCAATGAAATTTATGAAAAAGAACTTTGTATTTCACCTGTAAAATCTTTATCTGTACACTTTGCAAATATTAATTCTAGCTACGGATTATCACCATACATAAATTATAAAGCTTTATGGGAAGATAATAATTATGACTAAAAATACTAAAGCGCCAAATTTTAAATTAGAATCAACTTCCGGAAAAATTATTGAACTTAATAAGATTAAATCAAAATATATTGTTTTGTATTTTTACCCAAAAGATGACACGCCAGGATGTACTTTGGAGACTAAAGACTTTAATAAACTTTTAAATAAATTTAAGAGTTTAGAATCAATTATTTTAGGTATTTCAAAAGATAGTATTGAAAGTCACAAAAAATTTAAAAAAAAACACAATATTAAATTTGATTTATTATCTGATGAGGAAAAAAAATCTATTAAAGCTTATAAAACATGGGGTAAAAAAAAATTTATGGGAAGAGAATTTATGGGTCAAATTAGAAGCTCTTTTGTTATATCTAAGGGTAAAATCCTCAACGAATGGAGAAATGTCCGCGTAAAAGATCACGCTCAAGAAGTTTTAGACTTTATAAAAAGTTTTAAAAAGGCCTAATTTCTTAGGCCTTTATTTATTTAAACTAAGGGAGAATAAATTTTTTTTAAGGGCCCCCTGAGAGTAGACATGTGAAAATACAGGAGGCCCTTAATCATATGATGCTTTAATCTCTTATTGCGTAAGCAATAACTCCAGTCTCTGTTACATCAGTACCTTTGAGTTCACCTTCTTTACTCAATCTAATACCAATTGTATTTTTCATAATTGCCCAAACAATTAGGGATACTATGAATACAAATGCATTGATTGATATAACTCCAAGTAACTGTGCACCAAAATTTGTATCTGGATTAGTAATTGGAACAGCTAGTGTTCCCCAAATACCAGCAAATAAGTGAGCTGGAATTGCACCTACGACGTCATCAATTTTAATTGATAGTAAGAATTTAGTTCCATAAACAACTATTATTCCACCTACTGCTCCAATTAAAATTGCAGCTAAAGGTGATGGCATTAAAGGTTCAGCTGTTATAGCAACTAGTCCACCAATACATCCGTTTAACATTTGAATAACATCTGTTTTACCAAAAGCTAATCTTGTAACAATAGCTGCTGCCATTACACCACCAGCTCCTGCTAAGAATGTGTTCATAAAAATAGTTGATACTGCTATTGCATCGTCAGCTGTACCCATTGCTAACTGTGAACCACCGTTAAATCCAAACCAACCTAACCACAGAATAAAAATACCTATTGTAACTAATGGTATCGATGATGCTGCGTAAGGCTTGATAGGTTTTGCCTCACCTTTGGTTCCAAATCTACCTAATCTTGGCCCCAATAAAATCGCACCAGCTAAAGCTGCAGCTCCTCCAGTTGAGTGAACAAGCGTAGATCCAGCAAAGTCAGAGAATCCGGCAGATGCTAACCATCCACCTCCCCACTGCCATCCCATTACGATAGGATAGATAATTCCTGATAAAATTGCTGCAAATAAGAAAAAAGGCCATAATTTGATTCTTTCAGCTAAAGTTCCTGAAACAATAGATACAGTTGTTGCACAAAATACCATTTGGAAATACCAATCTGATCCATCTGAGTAACCAGTATCCACAGCACTAGAATCTGACCATGGAATGAAACTTCCAATATAACCGCCCTCTGGAATACCATAAGCTAAATTGTATCCAAACATCCAGAACATTATTCCAGCAATTGAAAATAATCCTATATTTTTAGCACAAATTACAGATACACTTTTCGATGTAACTGAACCAGCTTCAAGCATTGCAAATCCTGCTGCCATAAACATGACTAGGAACCCACAAACTAAAAATAAGAATGTGTTAAATATAAATCCAACTTCTGCAGAAACGGTCGTCTCTGCTGCGGCAGGCATTGCAAACCACAGTAAAAAACCGAGTGTAAGAAGTGGGACTTTTCGTAAAATTTTAAACATAAAACTCCTTAATTAAATTAAAAAAAGTTTTTATATTTTAATTTAAACTTAAAACTAATGATGATTGATTAAAATAGATATGCATAATTTGCATATAGTAACAGCCTTATTACGTTTTTACATAATAAGGCTGTTAAATAGATTTACTTATTGAATACTTCTTTAAGTGCTTTTGCAGGTAAAAATTTTACTTTTTGAGAAGCTGCGATTTGAATTTGCTCTCCTGTTCTAGGATTACGTCCAATTCGAGCTTTTCTTTTAGCCACTTTATAAGTACCAAAACCAGCAATTTTCACGGAATCATCATTTTTCAATGCATCCAGAATAGTGTTGGTAATTGTATCAAAAGTACGCTCTGCATCAGCTTTGCTCTGACTTAAAGAACCAGCCAATTTAGCGACTAATTGTTTTTTGTTCATTTTAGCTCCGGTTTATTAGGTTAATATTTATAATTAACATAATCGTTGATTTTTCAAGCTTTTTTTTAGTGTTATAAAGTAATAAAGACACAATATATAGTTGATCAAAAAGCCTTATTTTCCTTACTTTTTTGAAGAATAAAAATGGCTTAAAATAAGCCTAAATCTTTTAAATCATTAAAGGTAGCAAAAAACATTAAAAACAATAGCAAAAACATTCCGATTCGAAAAAAACCCTCTTGTGTTTTTTGACTAAGAGGTCTGCCTAAAATTTTTTCAAAACTATAAAACATTAAATGACCTCCATCCAACAGTGGTATTGGGAATAAATTTATCAAACCTAAGCTTATTGAAATATAAGCCATCATACTTAAAAAGGGTATAAATCCAAATTCAGCTACTTGTCCGGTTACTTTTGCTATTCTTATTGGTCCACCTAATTGAGAACTGTCGCCTGAACCTCCAAGAATAGACCCTAAATATTTTAACGATGAAATACTGACAAAGTAAACTTCACTAATTGAATGATATAGAGCTTTTGTAGGACCTAATTTTACATGATTAATTTCATTATTAAATGGACTTAATTTTATTCCAACCATTCTTTTTTTAATTTTGTTACCCATATTATCCTCTGTATCAACAATATTGGGTCTTACTTTTAAAAGAAGTTCATTTTCAACTCTTGATACTTTAAAATCTATAGTATCTGAGGTAGACATCATTATTAGTTTAGATACATCTAAAATACTTTTGACTTTATTTCCGTCTATTTCTAAAATTACATCATTATTTTTTAAACCTGCAACTTCAGCAGGACTATCTTTTTGTACTTCATTTATCATCGCGGGGGTAAAATCTTTACCAACAAACATATAAATTGATAAAAAAATAACTATCGCCAATAAAAAGTTAGCCAATGGTCCTGCAGCAACAATTAAAGATCTTTGATATAAAGGTTTTAAAACAAACAGTTTTTCTTGATCTTCTGGAGAGTACTTTTCTAAAATTTTTTCTTGGTCTGCTTGGCTGAAAACATTTCTATCTCCAAAGAATTTTACATATCCACCTAACGGAATCCAACATATTTTCCATCTTGTTCCTGATTTATCATTCCAACCAAAGATCTCCTTACCAAAGCCTATTGAAAAATCTGTTACACCGACACCATATCTTTTTGCAAAATAGTAGTGCCCATATTCATGTATAAATACCACAACTAAAATTAAAGCAATAAATGGAAGTATATAATTAAGCATAATTTCAATATAATAAATTTTTTTGACTATACAAGTTTCAAAATGATCATTTTTTGCCAATTTTCCATGTAAAAATAGGAACAAAGGTAGCAATAATAAAAGATAAGAACAATAATGATTGCAAAACAAATTGGGGAAATAATTCTTTTGGCAATAGATGTCCAACTAAAATTGATTTTGAAAAATCAGGACTTGGAAAAAAAAG
>CACFZX010000011.1:0-27171 GCA_902570905.1 uncultured Pelagibacteraceae bacterium | reverse complement strand
CGATGAACACGAAGATATCTTATAAATGAAAAAGTACACTATAGTCTCTTTAGCCGATGCAAATTATTTTGATTTGTTAAATGAGTTAGTAAATTCAATTTTGCAGTTTAAAGAAAGTGATGATGTAGATATTTGTATACTGGATGCAGGTTTAACTGATGAACAAAAAACTACTTTATCCAAAAAAGTTAAACAAATTAAAAAAGCAGAGTGGGATATTGAAGTACCTGATTATAAAATTGGTAAAAAAGAGTGGTTAAAAAGTCAAGTATCTAGAGCTTTCTTACCTAAGTACTTTCCAGGATATAAAAAATATCTTTGGATTGATTGTGATGCCTGGGTGAATGATTGGAACTCAGTAGAGCTATATTTTAAAGCATGTGAAAATGGAAAACTTGGTATTACCCAAACCTTAGGTCCAGGATATAAAATTATGTCTAAAGTAAAATGGTTATTTGGAAAAATTGCAGTAATTAAATCTCAAAATTTTAAGCATGCAATAAGTTCAAAAATAGGAATTGATAAGGCGAGAAAATTAGCTTTTGCTCCACATATAAATATTGGAGTATTTTCTCTAGAGGAAAATTCAAATTGCTGGAAAAGTTGGCAAGAAAATTTAAAAAAAACATTAAGCTCAGGAAAAATATTTGGTTCAGAAGGTTTGGCGATCAATATGAGTGTTTATATAGATAATATTAATACAGAATTTTTACCATTAAATTGTAATTGGATAGCAAGTAATTTGCTGCCAAAATATAATGAGCAAGAAAAAACATTTGTTGAGCCTTATTTACCAAATTATAAAATAGGAATTATGCATTTAGCTGCTGGTATATGGAAAGATCAAAAGGATATGCGTATAGATAAAAGTATAAAAATTGAATTAAAAACTTTAAATAATTCGACTGTAACAAAAAGCTTAAGATATCTGGATTAATTGAAAAAAAATAAAATTTCTAAAAACTGGATTAACAAACAAAGACGAGATGTGTATGTGAGACAATCTATAGTTGAAGGTTATAATTCTAGGGCAGTATATAAACTTAAAGAAATAGATGAAAAATTTAAAATATTTAAAAATGGTAATTCGATAATAGACCTTGGGGCTGCACCTGGTAGTTGGTCACAATATGTTTCAAAAAAAGTAAAACACGCAAAAATTTTGTCAATAGATCTTTTAGATTTCGAAAAAATTGAAAATATTTGTCAAATTAAAGGTGACTTTACAGATGATGTAAGTAAAAAAAAAATTAAAGATTATTATGGTTCAAAAGTAGATGTAGTAATGTCGGATATGGCAGTAAATACCACGGGTAATAAAAATTTAGACTCAATTAATACCAGTGAATTATGCATAGAAGCTATGAATTTTTCAAAAGAGGTATTAAAAGAAGATGGAAAATTTATCTCAAAAATCTTTATGGGATCTACTTTTAATGAAATTATTCATGAGTCTAAAAAAATATTCAAAGAAAATAAAGTTTTTAAGCCTGCGGCAAGTAGAAAAGACTCTAAGGAAAGCTTTATAATTTGTAAATTTTTACGATAGGTCCTCTTTTCTTTTTTAAAGAATCATATATACAATAACATGGGTCTTATCATAGAAGCTCTTACATTTGATGATGTATTGTTAACACCAAATTATTCCAATATTCTCCCTTCTGAAGTTTCTACAATTACTTCTCTTTCGTCTAATATAAATTTAAAAATACCTGTACTGTCATCTGCAATGGATACCGTAACAGAGTCAAAAATGGCTATTTCGATTGCTAGGGCAGGAGGATTGGGAATAATTCATAGAAATTTAGAAATTAAAAAACAAATTATTGAAATAAAAAAAGTTAAATCAAAAAAACTACTTGTAGGAGCAGCGGTAGGCGCTGGTCCAATAGAAATTAAAAGAGCTGAAGCTTTACTTAAAGAAAATATAGATATGATTGTAGTAGATACTGCTCATGGACACACAAAAAAAGTAGCAGAAATTATTAAGAAAATAAGAAAGATAAAGCCAAAGAAAACATTGTTATGTGCTGGAAATATAGCAACAGGAGAAGCTGCTAAATTTTTGGCTAGTTTGGGAGTAGATGTAATTAAGGTTGGAATTGGACCAGGATCGATATGCACAACAAGACTTGTAGCAGGAATAGGTATGCCTCAATTAAGTGCAATATTGACTGTCAGAAAAGGTTTGGGCAATAAAAAAATTAAAATTATAGCTGATGGTGGTATAAAATTTTCTGGAGATATTCCAAAGGCACTCGCTGCAGGAGCAGATGCAGTAATGATTGGATCTTTGTTTGCAGGAACTAGTGAGGCACCAGGCAAAATTTTAAAAAAAAATGGAAAATACTTTAAAAGTTTTAGAGGAATGGGTTCTATCGGTGCAATGAACAAAGGTTCTGCAGATAGATATTTTCAGGTCAAGCAAAGCGATAATTCAAAATATGTTCCTGAGGGAGTAGAAGGACTAGTAAAGTACAAAGGTTCAGTAAATAAAATAATTTTTCAACTAGTAGGTGGTCTGAAATCGTCTATGGGTTATCTAGGTAGAAAAAAAGTTAAAGATTTAAGAAAAAATGCTAAATTTGTAAAAATTACTAAAGCTGGCTTTTATGAAAGTATGGTACATAATATAGATCAAGTTTTAAAGTAAAATGAAAAAATTTTTAAGAATTATAGTTATATACATTATTGTTTTTTGTACAAACGCACTAGCCACTGAAGATTTTTTTAAAGATGCTAAAAATCTTTTTGATCAAGGTAAATTTGAAGAGTCGAAATTCCTGTTTCAAAGAAATATAGTTTTTAATCCTAAAGATTCAAATTCTTATTTATATTTAGCAAAAATATATCAAACAGAAGAAAATGAAAAAGAATTTGAAAAGAATCTTAATACAACACTTTTGCTTACACCAGACAGTGAAGAAGCAATGTATATGCTAATTGATATGAGATTAGAAAAATCAGATTTTGATCAAGTAAAAGAGCTAAAAGATAAATTTGTTAAAATTTGTAATACATTGTGCTCTAAAATTGACTCCATAGAAGATAGATTAAAAGATATGGAAGCAAAAAATGAATCTTGAAGATAATTTAAATAAAATTTTAATAATAGATTTTGGCTCACAATTCACACAGCTTATTGCAAGACGTATTAGAGAACTTGGGGTTTATTCAGAAATAATTAGTCATAAAAAAATAAATAATCACATTCTAAAAACAAAAAATATAATCGGTATTATTTTGTCAGGAGGTCCACTCAATGTTTATGAGGTAAAAAAAGCAAAATTTAATAAAAAAATACTTAATTCAAAAGTTCCTATATTAGGCATATGTTTTGGTCACCAAATTATAGCCAAGGAGTTTGGAGGGAGCGTTAATAAATCTAAAATAAGAGAATTTGGTCTAGCTAACATAAAAAGAATAAAAAAAAGTATACTAACAAGAAACTTTTTTAATAGAAATGGCTTGAACAATGTTTGGATGAGCCATTCTGATGAGGTTACAAAAATTCCAAAAGAATTTAAGGTTATTGCATCAAGTAAAAACTCTAAATTTGCAGCTATAGAGAATAAATCAAAGAATTTTTATGGTATTCAATTTCATCCAGAGGTAACCCATACTCATAATGGAAAAAAATTGATTAAAAACTTCATTTTTTTAATTTGTAAAGCACGAAGAAACTGGTCATCTAAAATTCAAAAAAAAATACTAATAAATAATGTAAAAAATTCTGTTGGTACATCAAAAGTAATCTGCGCTCTATCAGGAGGAGTAGATAGTAGTGTAGTAGCTAAATTATTAAAAAATGCCATAGGAAAGAATTTAATTTGTATTTTTGTAAATACTGGATTGTTGAGAAAAAATGAGGAGAGAGAAATTATAAATACATTTAAAAAGCGTTTTAAATTTAATCTTATTTATGTAGATGCAAAAAGTTTATTCCTCAATAAATTAAAAAATGTTTCTGATCCTGAAAGAAAGAGAAAAATAATAGGAAAACAATTTATAAAAGTTTTTGAAAAATATTCAAAAAAAGTCAAAAATGCAAAATTCTTAGCACAAGGTACTCTCTATCCAGATTTAATTGAAAGCAAATCTGCAACAGGCAGCCAATCCTCTAAAATCAAATCACATCACAATGTAGGTGGTTTGCCAAAAAAAATGAAACTTAAATTGGTTGAGCCTTTAAAATATTTATTTAAAGATGAAGTAAGGAAACTAGGATTAGAATTAAATTTGCCAAAAAAAGTAATTTTTAGACATCCATTTCCAGGGCCTGGCTTAGCTATAAGAATGCCTGGTATAATAACTAAAGATAAAATAAAGATTCTTAAGGATGCTGATGAAATATTTATCAAAAGTTTAATTACAAATAATTTATATGATAAAATCTGGCAAGCTTATGCTGCATTACTTCCTGTAAAAACAGTTGGTGTGATGGGTGACAATCGAACTTATGAATATATATGCTTATTAAGAGCAATTACTTCTGAGGATGGCATGACTGCTGATTTTTTTACATTTAAAAAAGATTTTATTCAGTCTGTTTCAAATAAGATAATAAATAGTATCGAGGGTATTAATCGAGTTGTATATGATGTTACATCGAAACCACCAAGTACTATTGAGTTAGAATAATATTATGAAAATTCCTATCTATCAGGTTGATGCATTTGCTTCAGAGATTTTCAAAGGGAATCCTGCTGCCGTATGTCCTCTTAATCAATGGTTACCCGAAATGACTATGCAAAAAATTGCTATGGAAAATAATTTATCTGAGACAGCTTTTTTTATAGAGGATAAAGATATATTTCACATTAGATGGTTTACGCCAAAAGCTGAGTTAGATCTAGCTGGACACCCAACTTTAGCTACGGCACATGTGATTATGAAAGAAAATAAAAAAAATTTAAGCAAAATAACCTTCAAAACAAAAATAAATGATATTTTAAATGTAGGTTTTAAAAATAATTTATATCTTATGGATTTTCCATCAAGAACCCCTAACCCAATAAATGAAATTGATCTAATTACTGCTGCTTTAGGAAAAAAACCAATAAAGGTTTTAGGACACAGAGATGTAGTAGCAATTTATAAAAATGAAGAAGATATAAGATCAATATATCCAGATATGGAAAAACTAAAAAAATTAAATTATCCAGCGGTTATTGTAACAGCTCCTGGTGATAATGTTGATTTTGTATCAAGAAATTTTGCTCCAAAATTAGGAATACCAGAAGATCCAGTAACTGGGTCAGCCCATTGCGAGCTAATTCCATATTGGTCAAAAATACTTAATAAAAAAGAGATGATAGCGTATCAGCTTTCAGAAAGAGGAGGGAAAATTTATTGTATTGATAAAAATGAAAGAGTATCTATTGGTGGTGAGGCTATTACTTTTTTACGTGGTGAAATAGAACTGTAAATGAATAAAAAAATTAAAAAAATACTTAAATATAAAAATAAAAGAAAAATAATTTGTCTTACCTCCTATTCCAAAAATATATCCGAAATTATTGATCCCTTCACAGATATAGTTTTAGTCGGAGACTCCCTTGGATCAGTTTTATATAACTATAAGTCAACAAGAAGTGTTTCATTAAAAACTATGATTGAACATTCTAAGAGTGCAAGACAAGGAATAAAGAAAAGTTTGATGGTAGTTGATATGCCACACAACACATACCGAAATAAAAATGAAGCCTTAAAGAATGCTAAAAAAATAATCAAAGAAACAAAATGCGATGCTGTAAAATTAGAAGGTGGTCTAAAAATATTGAAAATAGTCAAACACCTAAAAAAAAATAAAATTTTAGTAATGGGACATTTAGGCATTTTACCTCAAAGTGTTATTGGAAAATTTAAATATAAAGGAAAAAAAACAAGAGAAAGAAAAAAAATACTGAACGAAGCGATATTACTGCAAAAGGAAGGTGTATTTTCAATTGTATTAGAATGTATAGAAACTTCATTAGCTAAAAAAATATCAAATAGTTTGCACATACCTACAATAGGAATTGGCTCTTCAAAAAATTGTGATGGACAAGTTTTAGTAACAGATGATTTGATTGGATTGAATCAAACAAAAATAAGATTTGTAAAAAAATTTGGAAATATAAAAGCAGATATAAGAAATTCCATCTCTAAATTTAGAAAAGAAGTTTTATATAAAAAATTTCCATCAAAAAAATATTCTTACTAAAAATACTTTTTAAATTGCTCATTAATTGATAAAATTTCTAAGTCTACAAGTCCCCCTATCACCAATTGAAGTGCTACTAACAAAATAAAACCCAAACCAACATATACAATCCATAAATGTTTTTGAATATAGTTTGCTAAATATGTTGCCATTGCTCCTGTAAGGATTACTGATAAAATAAGTCCAAAAATCATAAACCCAAAATTACCTTTTGCAGCTCCCACAACTCCAATAACATTATCAAAACTTATTGTTATGTCTGCAAACAACACTTTATAAACACTTTGAATGTATGAAGGTTCTTTTGATTTTTTTGTTGGTGATTTAACTTTTTTAATTTCAAAAAGATCTTTTCTTAAATCGTTAACTATCCAAATTAAAAGTAAACCACCTAATATTTTAATAAAATAAAATTCAAATAAATAAGTAGCAAATAATGCAAAAATAACTTTAAATATCAAAGCACCAGCTACTCCCCACAAAATAATTTGTTTTCTATGTTTTGGAGCAAAGTTCGCAGCAATTAATCCAATAATTATTGCATTATCAGCTGCTAAGATAATATCGATAAAAATAATTTGTAATATAATTATTAATTCTTCAATCAAGGTATTTCGATAGTATTACAATTTTAAAAAAATTCAAATTAAAGGAAAATCTTATTTGAATTAATATTTTGATTTCTTACTTCCATCAATAACTGCTTTTAATTCATTAAACTCTTCACAGTTACATCCCTCTAAAACTTTTAGTCTATCTTTAGCTAAATCTGGCCTGTTAGTTACAACATATAGTTCACCCAAATATTCATTAATACCAATATGATTAGGGTTAATATCTAAACCTTGTAGATAATATTTTTCTCCTTGCTCAAAATTACCTAACTTTCTCGTGGTAAATCCTAAATAATTTAGTGTATCCGCATTTTTAGGTTTTTTTTTATTTGCTTTTATTAAAAGTTTTTGAGCTTTTTGATATCTTTTTTCAGCCTTTTCAATTTTTCCTTTTTTTTCATATTTTTTTGCTGCTTTAATTAGTGAAACAGCTTTTTCATAATTTGTTTTCTGATTTGAATTTTCGTTACTACCTGAGCTAGCAGAAAAAGAAAAATTAATATTTATAATTAATAAAAAAAATACTAACAAAAAATTTTTCATTTTAACTAAATTTTTTCATTTTATTTAAAGGTTTAAGTTCAAGACCGTTTTCAATTAAATTTAATTTAATTGATTTTGCTGTATCAAGTGAACTTTGATTATCCCCATGTATACAAACAGAGTCTATTTTACAAGGAATTTGCTTCCCACTGTGACAATTAATCGACTGATTTCTTACCATTTTAAGCACATGTGTCTTAGCTTCCATGGGATTAATTATTAGTGCATTAGGTTTTTTTCTTGATATTAAATTACCATCGTCTTCATAATTCCTATCTGCAAAAATTTCACAAGCAATTTTAAGATTAAGTTTTCTTGCCGCTTGTTCCATTTTGGACCCAGTTGGGACTAAATAAATTAAATCTTTATCTATCTCTTTAATTGATAATGCCAATGTGGAAGCTAATTCAAAATCTTCACACGCCATATTGTTTAAAGCTCCATGCGGCTTAATATGTGTAACATTTTCACCATGTAAGCTAGCTATTTTTTGAAGTATTTCATACTGATCAAAAATTAACTTTTTTATTTCATCATTTCTTAAATTCATTCTTTCTCTTCCAAAATTATCAGGGTCTTTAAATGATGGATGAGCTCCAATACTTACACCATTATTTTTTGAAATTTTGACTACATCATTCATGGTCTCTTTATCTCCTGCATGATAACCACAAGCTATATTTGCTGAATTAACTATCTTTAATAAATCTGGGTCTCTTTCATTAGAATGAAGCTTTGATTTTTCACCTAAATCACAATTGATATTAATTTCCATAATTTTTATAGAAGGAGTATAACATGTCATGATAAAAAATATAACAAATCTTGGCGACGCAGCTCTATATTGTGACTTTGGCGAAGATGTAAATATTGAGAAAAATTTAGAAGTAATAAAATATTTTAATGAAATTAAAAACCTAAATATTGATGGTGTTTTAAATATTACACCTTCTTACAATAAGCTTATTATTTCTTTAAATCAAAGTTTAATATCTCTTGAAAAGTTAAAAGAGATTATCCTTAAAATAAAAATAAATGAAACAACTAATTTTAGTAAAAAGTTAGTCAAAATTCCTATTTGTATAAACGATGAATTCAGTTTAGATTTAGAAAGACTTGTTTTTAAACTTAAACTAGATAAGGAAGACATTATCAAAACATTTTTATCTAAAAAGTATTTTTGTTATATGACAGGATTTATTGCAGGTATGCCTTTTTTAGGGGATATATCTGATAACTTAAGACTTAAAAGGCTCGGTACGCCTAGGGTTAAAGTCCCCGCAGGATCTGTTGGTATAACTGAACAATTTTGTAATATTTATTCTTTTGAGAGTCCAGGAGGGTGGAACATTATAGGAAGAACGCCCTTGAAAATTTTTGACAAACAAAATCAATTTAAACCAACTTTAGTAAATTCAGGTGATGAAGTGGAATTTTATGAGGTAGATTTAAAAGAATATAATAATCTCAATGAGTAAATTATTTTTTAATATAATAAGACCTGGAATTAATACAACTATTCAAGATCTAGGAAGGAATAATTATCATCATATTGGAATACCATCAAGTGGAGCTATGGATAAAAGAAATTTTGTAATAGCTAACAAGCTTGTTGGTAATAATTTATTTGAAGCCTGTATTGAATTTGCGTATCAAGGACCTTTATTAGAACTAGTAGGTGGCAATATAGTTTGTGCAGTTACGGGAAATATATCATTTAAAATTTTAAGAAAAAATTTATCTAAAGAACAAGGTATTTGTTATAAAAGTTTCTCTCTTCAAGAAGGAGATAAAATTGACATCTTATCAACTAATAAGTCTGTTTATGGCTATTTATCAATTAAAGATGGTTTAATTGAAGAAAAAGATTTTGGTAGTTACTCAACAAACACGAAAGCAAAAATAGGTGCAAATAATGGTGAAAAATTTAATCAAAATCAAAAAATTATAATCAATAAAAATAATGAAAATTATGAAATAAAATCTCTTAAATATATAAATTCAAAAATAGAATTCATAAGAATAATAAAAGGGACCAATTTTAATTATTTTTCAAAGTTATCTCAAAATAAATTTGTAAGTGATGAATATAAAGTTTCAAAACTTACGGACAGAATGGGTATGAGATTAGAAGGAGGAAAAATAGAAAATATGACTAATACTAACATTAAATCTGAAGGTTTAGTTAAAGGAGTGATTCAAGTTCCAGCAGATGGCAAACCAATAATTATGCTGTCAGATCATGGAACTATAGGTGGCTATCCTAAGATTGCGGTAGTAATTTCTGCTGATTACGATAGGTTAACTCAACTAACCCCTGGATCAAAAATAAAATTTAAATATATTTCTTTAAAAGAGGCTCAAAATTTACTTAGGTTATACGATATAGAAACTGAAAACATTTTAAATCAAATTAGATGAATTTTTTACTAAAATTTCCTGGGTCTTTTATCGTATTTTTGGGAGCATGTGCACTAAGTTTTGGTGGATTAATTGTAAAATCTTTTGAAGGATCTACTCTCTGGCAAATTCTATTTTGGAGATCATTTTTTTTTTCAATTGTTGTTTTATTATTTTTAATATTTACATATAAAAATAAGATTTTTAGTAAAGTCATTACAATTGGAACTCCTGGGTTTGTTGGTGGTATAATTTTAGCAGGAGGTTATGCTGGTTATGTATTTGCAATGTACAGCACTACTGTTGCAAATGCTAATTTTATCATTCAAACACAAACAATATTTCTAGCTATTTTTGGGTATATTTTTTTAAAAGAAAAAATTTCTAAGTTAACTCTAATTTCAATATTTCTTGCAATATGTGGGATTACATTGATGCTGGGTGGTTCATTAACAACAGGCCAAATGATAGGTAATTTAGCTGCTTTTTTAATGCCCATTTCTTTTGCAGTGCTAATACTAATTGTAAGAAAGTTTCCAGAAGTAGATATGATACCTCTGCAACTTATTGCAGGTATAGGTGCAATGATATTGGGATATCTATTTTCATCAAAAATAATTGTTTCTAGTCATGATATAATTTTGGGATTTGTTGCAGGTTTTTTCCAAGTTGGACTTGGTTTTATATTTATTACAATTGGAGCCAGAAAAACTCCATCTGCATTAGTAGGAATAATAATGTTAACCGAAGCTATACTTGGACCTTTATGGGCATGGATTTTTATAAATGAGAATCCACCCATAGTTGTTTTATTTGGTGGATCAATTGTTTTATTTGCAGTCGTAATTCAATTTTTTAACCTTAAAATTGAAAATTAATTTTAAATAAATTTTAATAATTTTTATTTTTATGATAAAATAATCTTATGTCTTTAATAAAAGACTTATCAAAAGAAAAAAAACAAATAGAAGTTCAAATTAAAAAAATATCTAAAACCAGGCTTAATGATAGAACCTCAGATTCTTGGTTGAGCTTAAGACAGTTAAAAAAAAGAAAATTAGCTCTTAAAGATAAAATAGCTAATCTTGTAAACATACATTAAGATAGCTAATAATTTATTCTATTTAATAAACTAAATACCAATTTAGTTGTAAGATTTTTGTTTTCTGTGCTAAAATAATTCTACGTATAAAATAAAAACTTTATAGGTCGAAGGAATAATCATCTAGGTATTTTTCAGTTAAAGGAAATAGTTATTTATAAATGAAAATTGCAGTAATTGGGTCAGGTATTTCAGGCTTAAGCGCAGCTTATTATCTGTCTAAATCAAACAAAGTAGATTTATTTGAAAAACAGGATCATTTTGGAGGTCATGCATATACCCTTGAAGTTGATTTACAAAATAAAATTATTCCAGTTGATATTGGTTTTATAGTATTTAATTACAAAACTTATCCAAACTTAATAAGTTTTTTTCAAGAAAATAAAATTAAAATAGAAAAAAGTGATATGTCTTTCTCTGTTTCAGTTAAAGATACCAATATAGAATATTGTGGAAGAGGTATTAACGGTATTTTCTCAAATCGTTCAAATTTATTTAATATCAAATTTATAAAAATGTTTTTTGAAATAATTTCATTTTACAAAAAAAGTAATGCTTTAAATGATGTAAAACTTGATTTGTCACTAGGTGAATTTTTAAATCAACAAAGATTATCGAAATATTTTATAAATTATCATTTAATACCTATGGTCTCAGCAATCTGGTCAATGCCACCATATGAAGCTAATCAAATGCCTTTAAGTTTTTTTTTAAAATTTTTCCAGAATCATGGGTTATTTAAAATTAAAGATAGACCACAATGGTATACAGTTTCCAATAGAAGCAAAACATATGTAGACAAAATACTCAAACAAATAAGTGGTGAATACTTCAAAAACTATAAAATAAATCGAATAAAAAGATACTTAAACGGTGCACAAGTTTATTATGGAAACGATAATGAATTCTTTTCTTATGATAAAGTAATAATAGCAACTCATGCAGATGAAGCCTTAAAATTAATAGAAAAACCTACAGAGGAGGAGAGGACAATTTTATCTAATTTTAAGTACAAAGAAAATATTGCATATATTCATTTTGATGAGAGTATTATGCCAAAAAATAAAAAAAATTGGTGTTCCTGGAACTCATCAGTAGATGAATTAAATGTAAATAATAATAGTGTTACTTATTGGTTAAATCTGCTTCAAAATTTAAAAGAGGAGAAGAATATATTTTTAACACTTAATCCTTATCAAAAAATCAATGAGGAAAAAATATTTAAAAAAGTGAAATTTACTCATCCATATTATGATCAAAGTACGCTCATTAACCAAAAAAATCTGTCAAAAATTCAAAATAGGGAAAGTATATTATTTTGTGGAAGTTATTTTGGTTATGGATTCCATGAAGATGGAATTAAATCATCTTTAAATATGTTAAAGTATTTAAATGATTAGAAATTCTTACATCTATAATGGTGAAGTGATACACAAAAGATTCAAACCTAAAGTTCATTATTTTAGGTATAAAGTTTTTTCATTATTAATAGATTTGGATGAACTAAACACACTAAATAATTTAATACCTTATTTTTCCTATAATAGATTTAATCTAATAAGTTTTTATGACAAAGATCATGGTTATAGAGATGGTTCATCTTTGAAACAATGGGTAATTAAAAATTTAAAAGATGCTGGAATAAACGATCAAGAAATAAATATTAAATTGTTGTGTTATCCAAGAATCTTTGGATATGTATTTAATCCTCTCAGTGTCTTTTTTGTTTATGATAAAAGTAAATCCTTAATTGCAATACTTTATGAAGTTAAAAATACATTTGGTGAACAACATACTTATGTATTTCAGATAAATTCTTATCAAAATATAATTGAAAATAATTGTATAAAAAAATTTTTTGTTTCACCATTCATGGATTTGAAATCAGAATACTTTTTTAAAATTTTAATACCCGGAAACAAGTTATTAGTTGTAATTGATCAAAGAGATAGTGAAGGAAAACTGCTATTCGCGTCACAAGATGGAAAAAGATCCGAACTAACATCAAAAAACCTGCTTTTTTCTTACTTTAAGCACCCTCTTATGACATTTAAAATTATCTCGGCGATACATTTTGAGGCATTAAGATTATGGTTAAAAGGAATAAAATTAGTAAAAAAAAAAATTAAAATTAAAAATAATATTACAATTGAATAAATGAATTTTTATAGTTTTTCAGATCAATTAATGTTTAAGGCATTAAAAAATATTGAGCATGGTGTTATTTATTTGACAAATTTTGATGATAAAAAATATATTCTTGGTTCAGAAGATCAAAAATTAAAGGCAAATATTAAAATAAACAAACCTGGTTTCTCTTTTAACATAATAAACAAGGGCAGCATTGGATTAGCTGAATCTTATATGAGAGGAGATTTTGAAACAGATAATCTATCTGATTTGATAGAGATTACTGCAAGAAATATTAAAAAAGTTCATAAAATATCAGGAATTATTGATATCTCTTTTTTAAACCAAATAAAAAACTTTTTCATAAAAAATACAAAAAAAAGAAGTAAAGAAAATATTTCTAAACATTATGACCTAGGAAATGAGTTTTTTTCATTGTGGTTAGATAATACTTTAACCTACTCAAGTGCAATATTTGAAACTGAAAAAGCCAACCTAGAAAGTGCACAAATAAATAAATATAAAAAATTATCAAACCTTCTCAATATAAAAGATGGTGACAAAGTTTTAGAAATTGGTTGTGGTTGGGGAGGGTTTGCAGAGTTTATTGGTAAAAATTTTAATATTAAAATGGATTGTATAACTATTTCAAAAAAACAATTTAATTACGCTAAAGAAAGAATGCATAAAAATGGCTTAAATGAAAAAGTAAATATAAAAATGGAAGATTATAGAGATGTACAAAATAAATATAATTCTATTGCGTCTATTGAAATGATTGAGGCAGTTGGACAAAATTACCTAAAAAATTATTTTGAATCTATTAAAAAAAATCTTGATCTTAAAGGTAGAGCTGCAATTCAAGCTATTACAATTGATGACGCATTGTATGAGAGATATAAAAAAAAAGAGGATTTTATACAAAAATATATTTTTCCTGGAGGTTTTTTACCTTGTAAAAAAAGTTTACATCAATACGCAAAAGAGACAGGTTTAGAAATCAATGACTACAATTCATATGGCATACATTACTCGAACACACTTAAAATATGGCGAGATGAGTTTTATAAAAAATGGTCTCAAATTTCCAAACAAGGTTTTGATTTAACCTTTAAAAGAATGTGGAATTTTTATCTCTCTTATTGTGAAGCAGGATTTAAATCTAAAAATATTGATTTAATTCAATTCTCTTTATCTAATAAATAGACTTTTATGAAAAAAATAATTACAATATTTATCTTAATTTTTTTAACAGGATGTTCGGGCAATAATATGAAACCTACAGATTTCAAAGATCAGAAACCAAGACTTATAATTGAAGAATATCTATCCGGAAATGTCAAAGCCTGGGGGATACTTCAAAATAGATCAGGTAAGGTCACTAGGCAATTTTCAGCAGATCTAAATGGTAATTGGGACGGCAAACAATTAATATTAGATGAAAGGTTTGTTTGGAATGATGGTGAAATTCAAAAAAGACAGTGGAAAATTAATAAAATTGATAATCATAATTACGAGGGTACAGCAGGGGATGTTGTGGGCACTGCAAAAGGTTATTCATATGGTCCTGCTTTTAAATTTGAATATGTTTTATTAGTACCTGTAAAAGGTAGAGAAATGAAAATTACTTTTGATGATTGGATTTTCATGCAAGATGAAAGAGTGGCAATTAATAGAGCTACAATGACAAAATTTGGTGTCAAAGTAGCAGAACTAACTGTTATGTTTGTAAAGGATTAACGATTTACAAACTTAGATATTAAATAATTATAAATTCTATTTGGAAGTATTTGGAAGATTTTATAAATTACGGCAATTTGTATAGGAAAAATAATCTCAAAAGACTTCTTATTTATAAGACCATCATATATTTTATCTGCTGCATATTCAGGTGATTTGAGAAATGGCATTTTGAACTCATTTTTATCAGTAAGTGCTGTCTTAATAAAACCAGGACAAATCAAAGATACTCTCACATTATATTTAATAAAATCAAAATATATTCCTTGTGTGAAGTTATTTAGAGCTGCTTTAGAAGGCGTATACCCAGAAGATTTTGGCAATCCTCTATATCCAACTGGCGAAGATACTATTGCTATATGTCCACTATTCTTGTTTTTAAAATAACTTTCAACAGCTCCTACAGAATTAATTACGCCAAGAAAATTTACTTCTATTACATTTCTTATATTATTTACATCAATCTCTTTTTCAGATTTTCTTTCATAAGTTCCTGAACTTAAAATACACAGATCTACTTTACCCAAATCATTTACTATTTTATTAAAAACTTCTTTTAACTTAATTGCATCAGTTACATCTAAAGGGTAAGAAAAAATGTTTTCATGTTTTGCGAGTTCATCTAATAATTCTACCCTTCTAGCAGAAACTGCAACTTTCCATCCCTTATTAGCAAATTTATTTGCTACAGCAGCACCAATACCACTACTTGCTCCAGTGACCCATAAGACTTTATCATTCATAATGAATTGATATATATATCATTATGTTTAAAAATAAATTTTTATCATTCGTAATTTTTGGAATTATTACATATTCAGCGTCTTTTATAGGAGCAGTTGCGACCTTTACGTCAAAAGAACCATGGTATTCTGAATTATCGAAACCTGCTTTTACACCACCAGATTGGCTATTTGGCCCCGTATGGACAATACTCTACTTATTTATGACAATTGCGATTTGGTCTGTTTGGAATAAAAATTTTAGAAATTTAAATATTATATATATATATTTCTTGCATTTATTTTTTAATACAACTTGGAGTATTTCATTTTTTGGACTTCATAACCTTATATTAAGCTTGATAAATCTGATTGTTTTAGTTTTATTTATAGTATTTTTAATAATCAAATTTAAAGAAATAAGTAAATTAAGTTTTTATTTAATGATTCCCTACCTAGTGTGGTGTTGTTATGCTTTAATACTTAATACGACTCTGGTATATTTAAATTAAATATGGATGATGTAGTAATTATTGGTGGTGGAATAATTGGCGTTGCAACCGCATATTTTTTATCAAAAGAAGGAAGAAAAGTTAAAGTAATTGAAAGAGATCCGACTTATAAAAATGCCTCATTCCCTTTGTCGCTTGGAGGATTTAGAAGACAATTTTTTCAGAAAGAAAATATTTTACTTGGTAAATTTGCAAAAGATTTCATTTTTCAATTGCCTGATATACTTAAAACAGAAAAAAATCCACATCCTACGGCAAGCATGGTACCCAATGGTTATTTGCTTATGTTTGGACCTGAGCATGCCGAAGAACAATATAGGGCTTTAAAAAATCATAAAGCTTGCGAAGCAGGAACCAAAAATATTAAAGGATCTGAACTTACTAATATATTTCCTTATATAAATAATGAAGGCATAGAAACAGCTACCTTTACAGATAATAAGACGGAAGGCTGGATAGATCCATTTTTATTTCATGCAGCTTTAAAAAGTAAAGCTGCTGAACTTGGAGCAACCTTCGTTCAAGGTGAAGTTAAGAATTTGTCAGAAATTAAGGCCAAAACAATTGTATCTGCTGCTGGATGCTGGACCAAAGAATTGTTAGATGATATTCCTGTGGTGCCTCAAAAACATACTGTATTTAGAGTAAAATGCCCAAAGCATATCCCTGAAATGCCACTCACTGGAGATCTGACTACTGGCGTATATTGGCGACCTGAAGGAAAAGAATATTTAGCAGGCTCTCCAATATCAGTATTTGATGCCGAAGATTTAGAACCAGCTTGGAATGATTTTGAAGAACTAGTTTGGCCAGCACTTGCAAAAAGAATCCCAGTTTTTGAAGAATTAAAACTTACTGGAGGTTGGGCAGGGTACTATGATTGTAATAAACTAGACAATAATGCAGTGGTAGGAAAACACCCAAAATATGAAAATGTATATATGGCCTCAGGATTTACTGGTAGAGGATTGATGCAAGCACCTGGTATAGGAAGAGCATTAACAGAACTAATTACAACTGGATCTTATCAGACAATAGATATCAGTGCATTTGCAGTTGAGAGAGTTTTGAATAATGAAGTAAAACATGAACCTTATGTTTTATAGTTTTTTTATGCAAAATCCCATCAAGCCATTGAATATAGAAACACCCAAAATTAATAATTGTCCTTTGAAGGAATAAAAATCAAAACTAGGGTAAAAACTTATCGCCACACTAAAAAATATATATGTGGCGATAAATGGTTTATAAAATCTTCTTAAAGAAACTTTATTTTTTTTTATATTTTGCTGCCTCTTCTGATCCACTTGTAGCTGATCCCTTACTATAAGAGTGCGCTCCCATACCAGCTAATTGTCCATTTTGAACAATAAGGTATTGGTTTCTAATTTCTTTTCCTTCGAAGAAACACTCTAAAATTTCTCTTACACCATCAGCATATCTAGCTTGAGCAGATAATGATGTACCAGAGGTGTGAGGTGTCATTCCATGGTTAGGCATACTTCTCCAAACATGGTCATTAGGAGCTGGTTGTGGAAACCATACATCTCCTGCATATCCACTTAATTGACCACTTTTTAAAGCTTTTGCAATTGCATCTTTATTGCAAATTTTTCCTCTAGCAGTATTTACAATATATGCACCTTTCTTCATCTTACTTATCATTGCATCATCGAAAAGATTTTCAGTTTCAGGGTGAAGTGGGCAGTTAATTGTAACCACATCACATACTTTAACCATTGACTCCACAGATTCATGAAATGTAAGGTTCAATTCTTTCTCAACACTTTCTGGCAATTTATGTCTATCAAAATAGTGTAAATGAACATCAAAAGGTTTCATTTTTCTTAAAGCATCTAAACCTATACGACCTGCAGCAACTGTTCCAATATGCATGCCTTCAACATCATAGGATCTTTGAACTGCATCAGCAATATTCCATCCACCTTCATTAACAATTCTATGTTGGTTATGGTAATCTCTGACCATAGAAACAATCATCATTACAATATGTTCAGCTACTGATCTTGAGTTACAAAAGGTTACTTCAACTACATCAATCTTGTTATCCATAGCTGCTTGTAAATCCACATGATCTGAACCAATACCTGCAGTAATTGCCATCTTAAGATTTTTTGCTTTAGCAATTCTCTCTTTAGTTAAATAGTATGGAAAAAATGGTTGCGATATAACTATATCAGCATCTACAATATGTTTATCAGCTTCACATCCATCACCATCTTTACTATTTGTAACAATTAATTCATGTCCGTTACTTTCTAAAAATTTTCGTAATCCTAGTTCTCCTGAAACACAGCCTAGAAGTTCTCCAGGTGTAAAATCTCTACCTTTTGGACTTGGCAATGTCATTCCATCTGGATATTTTTCTAATTTTGGAAGATCTGATAGAGGATATGTCTTAGGCATACCTCCTTTAGGATCATCATACAACACACACAATACTTTCATTTTCTCTCCTAATTTTAATATATTTAAAGTACTTATTAGATTAATTTACTATAAAGCTTATCATAAAAACTAATTATCAAGCAATTAAATTATGTCTGCTTTGGGTATTTCTTTTTTAAAATAAATTTATTAAGAATAATGCCAAACACTACAACTATTATTGACCCTACAACTACAGGCATGAGCAAATAATCAAATGAGACAGAACCCATTATAATTATAATTGGGTTTCCACCAGCGGGGGGATGAGTAATATTAAGAGCTATCATAAGCATTACTCCAAATCCTACTGCAAGAGGTAACATGAGGTAGATTGGAAGAGGTATAAAGTTTAAAAAAATAATTCCTACAACAGATGTTATCAAATGACCAAAAATAATATTTTTAGGTTGAGCAAACGGGCTTTCTGGATAACCATACAATAAAACCATGGTGGATCCAAAAGATGCAATTAGAAATACACCATATTGACTTTTATAAGTGAGGATTGACAAAACACCAATTGTTAATATTGAAAATATTCCTGCTATTATAGACTTTTTAATATTTTGACTAAACATTTCTTTGTTTAATTATTTTTAATAAGGCTCTGATTGGTAAAAGCAAACATTCTTTTCTAGATAAATTTTTCTTATTAAAGATTTTTTTTAGGGTCTTCCAATCTGAGTTTAATGATATCTTATCATTTTCAAACAATTTTTCAGCAATCATTAGAAACTTTTTTGTTGATTTAATATCTTTTTTAACAGTTTGTTTTGATAACATACTTGCTGATGCTTGGCAGAATACACACGATTTTGTTTGGTATGCAAAATCAATAATTTGATTTTCATAAATATTTAATTTTATTTCTATATGATCACCACAAAGTGGGTTTTTTTGTTTCGCAATATCTGTGTAATGTTTAATTACTTTGTTATTTGATGTATCAGAGGCAATTTTAATAATATTTAAATCCATAGAATCTCAATTTAAATTTATATCAATTTTAAAAATTTTGTTGTAGAAAATCAGAATTAAAAATAAAAATTTATCATGAACGAGCTAAAAAATGCTAGATATGCTATTCCTGTAGTATTATTTGCGGGAATATTGTGGTCATTTGGCCCATATGTGGTTAGAAACATTGACCAACCTGAAACAGTTCCATGGCAATATTTGTTTACTAGGGGTTTTGTCATATTTACACTTTTAAACGTTTATCTTTATTTTGATGAGGGTAAAAGTTTTTTATCTAACTATAAAAAAATAGGTTTATCAGGTTTAATTGGTGGTTCAGGTTTAGCAATTGCAATGATTACTTTTATTTGGTCAATCACAAATACAACAGCTGCGGTTACATTATTATGTTTAGCGGCGATGCCTTTTATTACTGCATTGCTTGGTTTTTTATTTTTAAAAGAAAGCATTTCTTTTAGTGTTTGGGTTGCGATTATAACTGCTACAATTGGAATTGTAATAATGGCTTTTGGAAATCATGAAAAAAATACATTAGTTGGATTTATTTTAGGTCTTACTTCTGCAACTGGTTTCTCAATATTTTCTGTGAGTTTAAGATGGCGAAAAGAAACGCCTAAATTCACAACCGTTGCTCTTGCTGGTTTTATATGTTTGATAGTTTCGTTAGCTGTTTTAATTTCGAATAATTCAAATATTTTATCATCTGGAAAAAATGAGACATTATTTGCCTTACATGGAACTTTAGTGTGCCTAGGTTTGATTTTATATTCAATTGCATCAAAAAATATTCCAGCCGCTGAATTAACTCTATTATCACTGACAGAAGTTATAGGTGGTATATTTTGGGTGTGGCTGCCATGGTTGGGAATTAATGAGATCCCATCCACCAATACTATAACTGGTGGATTTTTGATTTTTTTATCTATTTTTTATTATAGCCTTATAATTAAAAACAATAGAAGATTTATTGCATTAAATTAATTGAATGAAAGATAAAATAATTGTTAATAGCTGGAATGAATGGGATCCTTTAAAACATGTAATTGTTGGAAGAGCAGATGGAACATGTATACCTGCGCCTGAACCAGCTTTAGATGCAAAAGTTCCTGAAGACTCTGATATGAGAGGTCAATACGGACCAAGAACAAAAGACTCTGTCGATAAAGCAAACCAGTTGTTAGATGATTTCTCTAGCATTTTAGAAAAAAGAGGAATTAAAGTCGATAGACCTGTGCCAATGAATTTTAATCAACCTACATCTACACCAGATTGGAAATCTGAGACAATGTTTGGATGCATGCCACCAAGAGATGTATTACTTACTGTTGGAAATGAAATTTTAGAAGCAACAATGAGTTATAGATGTCGATGGTTTGAATATCTATGCTACAGACCATTGCTTAAAGAATACTATAATAAAGATCCAAATATGAGACATGAGTCTGCTCCCAAACCAAGACTTACTGATGCTGATTATAGAAAAGATTATTTGTCAGATAAAATTGGTGTTCAAAAAAGATTAGAATGGACAGAGCAAAAATATTTTGTAACCACTGAAGAAGAGCCATTATTCGATGCAGCAGACGTATTAAGATTTGGAAAAGATTTAGTAGTGCAACATGGTTTTACAACCAATTTAAAAGGAATTGATTGGATCAAGAGACATTATAAAGACCACAGAGTCCATGCAGTTAACTTTCCTGGAGATCCATATCCAATTCATATTGATGCAACTTTTACTCCAATTAAAGAAGGTTTAATAATAAATAATCCGCAAAGAAAACTACCTAAAGAACAAAGAAAACTATTTGAAGATAATGGCTGGAAAATTATAGACGCAGCTCAACCAGCCCACAATGAACCACCACCTTTATGTTATTCATCTGTATGGCTATCTATGAATGTTCTAATTTTAGATCCAAAAACTGTATGTGTAGAAAAAAGTGAAAAATATCAAGCTGAACAACTCGATAAATTAGGAATGGAAGTTATACCTGTAGAATTAAGAGATGCTTATGCTTTTGGAGGAGGTTTACATTGTTGTACTGCAGATGTTTATAGAGAAGGTGACTTAAAAGATTACTTCCCCAAACAATAAAAATTAACTTGGATTTTTTTTTAAAAACTCAATATAATTGATGACATCGTTTATCTGATTGTCAGGAATATCTTTGTAACTCATATTAAATTTACTTTTTATACAAATAGCTACATGAGCATATGGGTTTCTACCCTTAGGATGGTTTGGGTGATCAGGCAGTTGTCCTACCAAATAATCACCAGCTTCCTGAATGATTTTCCAGAGTTTACTTGCGTTTTCTTTGTTCATACAACCTAAAAACTTGTTTTATCTCTAATTTGCCTAGTCTGGTGCCTAGTTTGTTGTTTAATTTTACTTAATATCTTCTTTTGAAATTTTACACGTTTCAATTATTAGATTATTAAGCAATAAATCTCTTTTTTTAATATTATTTTCATTTTTAAAAATAGAATTTCTTTTTTTTGAGTGATGTTCAATCTCAGTAAACAAAATCTTTTGATCTTTGTTTGGTATAGGTAACTCTAAATTGTAAATTAGAGAAGGTTTAATGGTTGGGTAGCCTTGGTCAGCCTCTTTTAAATTGCTAGTCTTAAAAAATTTCAAAAAATCATAAATAAATATTCTTAGTTTTTCATTATTAACATAAATACCAGTTAGATGTTGAACAACATAAGAATCGTTTTTTAAAATTCCTATATTGTTAGTATTAATTGCCTGACCACTTGTAGGAAACAATATAGTACCTGATTTAAATTTTTTTAAATTATATTCTGTTAAAGCTATGTCAGTTAAACAATCATCTCTCTTAGTTTTAATAAAGCCATTATCATCAATGTTATTAAGGTCTTTGGCTCTTACAAATTGATGTTTTCCGTTAATAAAATATTCATCTTCTGGAGCTGAATTTCCTTTCTCGATTTTAATTTCTAAATTATTTAGTTTACTATTATTTAGACTTTTAATTTTTAATTTTTCATAACTAGAAATTATATTAATTGGTTCTTTTATTATTAATTTATAATCAAAATCTAAAGTATCAAATTTTATCAAATCAGATATTTTTTTTATTTTTAAATAATTTTTAATATCAGGATTTATATTTTTGTAATTTTTATTATTCTCGAATTTATTTAAAATATAAGAATTAATTTTGCTTTTATCTAAAATATTTTCTTCGTTGAATAGACCATTAAAAAGTTTTCCATTTTTTTTGTAAATTTTAATACCTTCTTGGCCTCGTCTTTTTCTAAATTCATAACCTAATAATCTCTTTGTTTTTTTATGATCTCCTAAGTCAGTATCAACAATTATTATGTCTTTATCTTTGATCCAGTTAAAACATTGAATTTTATCATTTTCATTTTGTTTGATTTTATCGATTTTCTCTTGTTCGTTCAGTTTATCGAAATCTTCATATTCTTTGTAAAAAGTAAATATATCTAAATTATCAGGATCTATTTTTTGTAAAATATTTTGAAATTCTTTAGAATTTTTAATATTTGGATAAAATTCTTTTATATAATCTTTTGGATCCGTCGATAAAGAAGTTTCCTTTTTTGACATAAACAATACGCATGTTGATTGAGTAGACTCCATAAAAGCTTCTGAGTTAAGCATCACAATTGATTGCAAATCAAAATTTTCTAATAAAATTCTTCTTGTTTCTTTATGTAAGGGACTATCGTTAATAAAAATTGAAGTTGGTATTATAATTCCTGCAACACCGTATTTTGAAATTAATTGTTTTGTTCTTTCAATAAACAAACATTCAATTTCTTTGCTTTTATCAGATAGAAATTTAAATAGATTAAAATCTTCTTTAGCATAGGGAAGAGAATTCTGAAATGATTGAACAGAAAATGGAGGGTTGGCAACTATTATATCAAAGTTTGAATTATTTTGATTTTCTTCATCAATTTTTAATTTTTTTTTATAAACTTTTGACTTAAAAAAACTATCGAGACCATCGCAAGGGAAAATATTTGCGTCGCCATCACCATTTAAAAAAGAACTTATCTTAGTAGTTTTTGCTAACCTATAGTCCTTCTCTATGCCATAAACATATTCTTTTGCCCAAAGATAATTATTTTTATATGAAACAAATTCGTCTCTTCCTCTTCGTCCACTTTTGATTTTTTGAGCGTCAAATTTTAAAAAATATATATTAATCTCATCCATCATTTCTGTCAGAAAATGACCAGCTCCTGAAGAATAATCTATTACATAAGGAAAAAAATATATTTCTTCGTTTTCATTTTTTTTTTCAATTAATTTTTCTATAGGCAATGATTTGCAAATAAATCTTGCTAAAACAGTTGGAGTAAAAAATTGTCCTGCTTCTTGTTTTACACCATGGTTTAATAAACTTTCAAAAAAGTCACCCATGTATTGATGTTTTGAGCTGTAGTTAATTTGAAATTCTTGCAATAATTGTACAACTTGTTTTACAATATCAAAATTTTCAATAAAAGTTTCATCATTATAAACGTCTTTAAAGTTAAAGTTATTACTTAATTTAATTTTTATTTCATCATAATCATTAGAGAATCTAAAAGTAGATACGTCTATATAATCTTTCAAACCCTTTGAATAAAGCTCCTCCAATCTTAGTAGGAAAGATTTAGGATTATCGGTGTCAGATTTCCATTGAAAGTCTAAATCAGAATCTTTACTGGCTGATTTTTTGTCTTCATCTACAATTTTACAAATAAACAAGTTAAATATTTTGTTAAAAGCATTTGATTTATCAGATATGACGTTTCTTCTTAAAATTTCTGCAAACAAATTAAAAATAAACCTACCCTCAGTCTCATCTAAATTTTTTAAATCTTTATAAGTTAAATTTCCTTTATCCGTTGAATATGGTTTAGCATTATCTTCAAGTAATCCTTTTTTTTCAAAACTTTTATCCCAATCTTTGTAAGAGTCTTCGTGAGATAATTTTTTCCACTCCTTTTTAACTCTTATAAAATCATAATTTCTAACAATTTTATCTTCTTTTAATTTTGATGTGTAAAGTGAAATAACTTTTACGTCAGGTTCTTGTCTTGCATAACTAAAAATTTGGTCTCCATTTTTTATTGTATGTTCTTTTGCACGAATATATTCTTTACCAAATGTTTTGCACTCAATTATTAAATATGTTTTGTTATTTTTTTTTACCAGAACATCACAATAAGACTTGTATTGTCTTCCAAATTGGTATTGTTTCTCAATCTCTATATCTTCAGGATTATAACCAATTTTAAGCAATTGGTTGACGCATTCTAAAACTACTAAATATTCATCTTTAGAATTAAGATCTAAAACATTATTTCTATGAACTTTTATCTTATCACCATAATTTACTTTTAAGTTTTCAATAGATATTTCATAATTGTTATTATACTTTTTAATATATTTTCCATTAGTTGATTTAAAGTCTAATTTGAATATTAATTTTTCTTTTTCCATTAAAATAAATTTATCAATAATCTCTAAAATTTACTATTTGATTTATCTCAAATTTGCCTAGTCCGGTGCCTAGTTTGTTGCTTAATTTGATGAGTCTTTAAGCAATTTATTTTTAATGAATTGTAAATTGCCCGCATAACTAGTGTAGGGTAGTGTGAGGTGGTGTGAGCTAGAGTGTACCGCTAACCACCGAGATAATAGCCAGCCTCCTGTATCATTTTCCACAATCTACTTGCGTTCTGTTTACTCATTATAACCAAATAAAAATAAATTAACCTAATGTTGTTTTATTATTATCTAAATTTGCAGGTGTATCAGGATCTAATTCTAATCCTGCAGGAGTAATAGTTGCTGGTACAGGTGTAAAAGTTGAATCAGGATTGTCTACACTATCTCTAACTTTCATTCTATAAATTCCAAATATTGCAATAATTAAATGAGCTACTATTAAAAAAATAAAAAAACCATTAATATTTAAAATATCCATAAACAATGAGCATAAAATCGGACCAATTATTGCACCGATACCAAAAATTAGCTGTATACCACCACCTGCCGCAACAAATTTATCTTTAGTCACATAATCATTTGTATGTGCAAGATTTAGTGAAAACAAAGGAAGAGCTAACCCTGCATAAAGACCAACTGAAATGAAGAATATAATTTTACTTAACGACAATCTAACCGATAAATACATATTCTGAAGAGACTCACCCCCAAATATAATTGCTATAAATGCAAACATAGAACCAAATAATGTTGTAATTACTATTACTTTTCTTCTTTCATATTTATCTGAAAAATATCCAATAGGACCTTGAAAAATTACTCCAGCTATTGTTGCCATAAATAATAAAATTGATGTTTCAAATAAAGTAAAATTAGAAGTAGTTGCATATACTGCAATTAAAGAAAAGAAAGCTGAATGAATTAAACCTGTACAAAAAGAACTAACTGTTCCCAACGGAGAAATTTTATATAATTCTTTTATACTTATTGTACCTATCTTTTTAAATTTTGGTGCAGATCTTTTTGTTAAAAGTATAGGAACTAATGCCAAAGAAAGTAGAACTGAAACTAATATAAAAGGTTCGTAACTATTAGGGTTGCTTACATTTAATAAAAGCATTCCTAAAGCCAAACCTCCAAATAGTATAATCATGTAGGCAGATAACAATTGACCTCTATTTTTATTTGTTGCCCTATCATTTAACCAACTTTCAGCAACTATATAACAGCTAACAAGACTTATCCCTGTGATAAACCTGCTGAATGTCCACATTACTGGATTTACATATACTGCAGCTAACAATGCACTTAATGATGCCAAAGATGCGAAGGCTGCGAAAACTCTAATATGACCAACTTTTTGAACTAATTTTGGAGTTGTTTGAGAACCTAAAAAATAACCAACAAAATATCCAGACATAAATATACCTGTAGTTATTAAATTGAAATTTTCGTTTACAGATCTTATCCCCATTACCTGCATTTGTAATCCATGGGCAATCATTATTGTTCCTATACCTAAAAACAAAGCCCATGATCTTGTTACTTCTCTTTGCATATACCGCTTGATTATTACTTGTTATGAATTTTGCAAGTAATTAATTATTATTTATGTTTTTTTTAAGGCTAAGAAGGAATGTACAGCTATTGTTAAAATTATAATGAGACCTCCAGAGATTGTTTCTATAGAGGGTTGTTCTTTAATTACCATCCAGACCCAAATTGGACCAATTATAGTTTCAAGTAAAAAAAATAAATTTACCTCTGCTGCTGTTATAAATCTTGGTGCAATAGTTATAAGAACAAAAGGTATAGCAACACACATAACCCCCATAATAGGAATTACATACAAATCAATCCCATCTAATCTTAGATTTTCAACAAAAAACATTGCAAATATTGCTACAAATAGTTTTCCTATAACAGCCGCAGGGACCAAATTCCTATTTTTAGCGTACCTAATAATTATGGCATTGAATGCTAGTCCTAATGCTGTTATTAAACCAAATATATCACCAAAAAAATTTCCAATTTTCACTGAGTCATAAAATATATAAACCACTGAAAAAAAGGTTATTAATATTGCAATTAGAGTTTTTTTGTCAGGTTTTTCATTTAGAAAAAAAATACTTAAAACCGCAGACAACATTGGTGCCATTGCTACCATAACAAGTGTATTTGCTACATTTGTATTCTGTATAGATACTATGAATGTTATATTTGTAGCAGTAAAAGTAATAGCGTACAAAATACCAGCCAATCCCATTGCAA
>CACFZX010000010.1:0-31204 GCA_902570905.1 uncultured Pelagibacteraceae bacterium | reverse complement strand
AAAGATACATCTGGCGTTTTTATTATTGCCAAAAATCGCGAGACAGCTAAACTTTTAACTTCATTATTTAGACTAAGAAAAATTTACAAAACTTATTTAGCAGTTTGCAATGGAGAAATAAGTCAAACAAAAGGTGAATGGGTAAGCGAATTAATTAGATATGATGGGAATAGAAAAATAGCTGAAAAAGCAATCACTAAATACAAGGTTATAGATAAAAATAATAATTCAACACTAATACAAATGAATCCTGTTACAGGAAGAAAACATCAATTGAGAAAACAATTATCAGAACTAGATCATCCAATATATGGTGATAGTAAATACACTTTTAATAAATCCTTCAAAAGATTAAACAAACAATTGATGTTACATTCATATGAAATAAAATTTATGATTAATAATAAAAAATATACATATAGAGCTTTATTACCAGATTATTTTAAAAAGTTATTAATTACTAAAAAACTTAAATTTTCAAATAATTAGTCAATTTATTAAAAAGTATATTTGGTAAATCTTTATAATTTTGTTTTTTTATTTCTTTGAGATTTGTAATTCCACAATTTTTAATACCACATGGTATAATTTTTTTGTACATTCTTAGATCATTTTCAATATTTAATGAAAAACCATGATAAGCGATCCATTTTTTTACTCTAATTCCAATTGCACCTATTTTTTTTCTTTTTCCGTCAATATCAATCCATATACCTATATTTTTTCTGTCACTTTTGGTTTTAATTCCAAAAGAAAATAAACTTTCTATAATTGAACTCTCAATAACATTGATAAATTTTCTTATATCCTTATCTCTTTTTTTTAAATCAATTACAAAGTAGCAGATTAATTGACCTGGTCCATGACAAGTAATTTTTCCACCTCTAGATGTTTCAATAACTTTAATCGATTTATCAAGAATATCTGTTTTTTTATAACTTGCACCACCAGTAAATGAAAGCGGATGTTCCAATATCCAAATTAGCTCATTTGAAGATCCATTATTCAAATTATTTACTCTTTTTTCCAGATAACTGATTGCTTCACTGAATTTTATGGGTTTTGACGACTTTTTTAGATCTATTCTCATTAAAGAATTGTAATATAAAAATTATAGATTAATAGTGCCATATAAAAAAATGATTTTTTATGACATTAACAAAAAAATTAACAGATAAAAAAGTAAATTTTGAATTTAATAAAGAATATATTAAAGTTCTAACAGATAAAATCGATAAAAATGATGCTTTTTTTATTTCCAATTCTTTTAAGGAAATGCATCCTGCTGATGCTGCTGACATTATTGAACAATTATCAGAGAATTATAGAGAAAATTTAATTAAATTAAATAATTTCAAGATTGATCCAGATGTATTTGTAGAGGTAAACGAATCTGTACAGTCAGAAATTATCAAGTATTTATCAACCGACTCTATAGTTTATATTTTAAAAAATTTAGAGTCTGATGATTCAATTAAAATTTTAGAAAATATTGATGAAAGTAAGAAAAATGAAATTTTAAGCTCACTTCCTCCTAAGGACAGGTTTGTTTTATTAGAAAGCTTAAGTTATCCCGAGGACTCAGCAGCCAGAATAATGCAAAGGGAATTTACCGCAATACCTAGTAATTGGTCAGTGGGTCAAACAATTGATTATTTAAGAGAAAGTAAAGATTTGCCAGATGAATTTTTAGAAATTTTTATTGTTGATAATGAATTTAAACCAATTGGAACCGTTCCATCTTCAAAGGTTTTAAGAACGTCCAGGGAAGCTAAGATGATTTCAATAATGAACGAGTCGCAGCAATTAATCCCAGTCGATATGGATAGAGAGGAAGTTGGGCATTTATTTGAAAACTATAATCTAAATTCAGCATGTGTTGTTGATAAAAACAATAAACTTGTAGGTATGATTACTAGTGATGATGTTTTGACAGTACTAAAAGAAGAGGCTGAGGAAGACGTATTAAGATTAGCTGGTGTTGGAAACGAGGAAATCACAGATGGTATATTGACAAAAACAAAAAGAAGATTTACTTGGCTTCTTCTAAATTTATTCACAGCAATAATAGCATCAGTTGTAATTGGTTTTTTTCAAGAAGATATTGAAAAAGTTGTAGCATTAGCTGTATTGATGCCAATAGTAGCGTCAATGGGTGGTAACGCAGGAATGCAAACATTAGCGGTTACGATACGGACGATAGCAACTAACGAACTCACAAAAAATAATTTTTCACAAAATATATTCAAAGAATTCTCTATAGGTATATTAAATGGAATAATTTTTGCAATAATTAGTGCAGTTGTAGTGCAGTTTTGGTTTAATGATACTACACTTTCTTTAATTATTTCAATTTCAATGGTACTTAATATGATAGTAGCAGGTTTATTTGGAATTTTAGTGCCAGTTTCACTCAAAAAAATGAATATTGATCCCGCCATATCTTCAAGTGTTTTTGTTACCACAATAACAGACGTTATAGGCTTTTTATCTTTTTTAGGTATTGGCGCTTACTTTTTTTTTTAAATCAATAGTTATCAATTAACCTTACATTCTTAATATAATATGCCAAAAAAATTTTAAAATTTCTCAGAGTATATTTTTTTGATAAATTATTTTTATTTCTTATTTCTAAATATTCAATTTTTACATTTTTTAAATTATTAATTTTTACTTTGATATTTTTAATTTCATTTTTTAAAGCAAAAATATTTTTTGGATATTTTTTAATTTTTAACAATAATTTAGCTATGAATGATGATTTATAAAGATCGTTTTTTCTTAGTAAAATGTTTCGAGATGATAGGGCAACTTTGTTATTATCTCTTATTGTTTTGCATAAAAGTATTTTAATACTAAATTTATTACTAACGAATTTTTTAATTAAGAAAAATTGCTGATAATCTTTTTCACCTAAAAAAATATAAGATGCTTTAATATTTTTTAAAAATTGATTAATTACCGCTAAAACACCCTCAAAGTGACCAGGTCTAAATTGGGCACACATTATTTTATCTTTTTTTTTTAAATTTATTTTTTTATCTTTTTTATTTTTATAAATTTCGTTTAATTTAGGAATCAATACATAATCAACGTTCATTTTTTTTAGAATCATAATGTCTTTTTTTAGATTTCTAGGATAATTTTTAAGATCACTTTTTTTATTAAATTGAGATGGATTGATAAAAATACTAACTAAAGTCTTAGAACATTTCTTTTTTGATGATTTAATCAATGAAATATGACCTTTATGCAATGAACCCATTGTTGGAACAAAGCCAACATTCGCCTTAAAATTAACTTCTTTATTTAATTTATTTATACTTTTAAAAATTATCATTTATGGTACTTCATTTAATTAATACATTGTAATGATAAGACAAGCAATAATACCATTAGCAGGTTTGGGTACAAGGCTTTTACCCTTAACAAGTGTTTATGCTAAGGAACTTTTACCTATTAATGGAAAAGTTGGATTAGAATATATTTTAGATGAGTGCATTGAAGCTGGCATAAAAGAAATAATTTTAATAATTTCAAATAGAAAAAAAATAATCAAGAAATATTTTTATAATGACTTTTTTTTTAAAAAAATAATTAAAGCTAAAAAAGATCAAAGAATTCTTAACGAATATAATAAAATTAAAAAATATAAAAAAATGATAAAATTTGTTTTTCAGAACGAACCAAAGGGTACAGGCGATGCTGTACTTAAAACTAGAAAGAAAATTAAAGATAATTATTTTTTAATGATATTACCTGATGATTTAATTATTAAAAAAAATTGTTCAAAAGATATGATTTTAATTCATAATAAAATGAGTTGTTCAGTAATGGCAAGTATGAAAGTTAACAAAAAAACTGTAAATAGATGGGGTATATACTCCAAAAAAAAACAGATTAATAAAAGTAATTTTTATATTAAAGATGTAGTTGAAAAACCAAATATTAAATCTGCACCATCTAACAATGCTGTAATTGGAAGATATATACTACCAAAAAAAATTTTTAAAAAATTACAAAAACAAACAAAAGGTAAGGGTGGAGAAATTCATATAACAGACTCAATTAGAAAATTAATAAAAGATGGAGAAGAATTTGTTGGACATACTTTTAAAGGTAAATATTTAGATTGTGGTTCAATGGAAGGATACATAAAATCATCAACGGAAATTGCTATTAAATGAAAATTTGTATGATTGGGACCGGTTACGTTGGATTGGTAAGTGGTGTATGTTTTTCAGATTTAGGAAACACAGTTTATTGTGTTGATAAAGATAAAGCTAAAATTAAACTTTTGAATTCAGGTATTATACCAATTTATGAGCATGGTTTAGAAGAAATTGTAAAAAGAAACTATAATAAAAAAAGATTAATATTTACTACTGATTTAAAAGAAGCTATTAAAAATTCAAAGATTATTTTTATTTGTGTTGGCACACCTACCCAAAAAAATTCTAATAAAGCTGATCTAAAATATGTTTTTCAAGTTACCAATCAATTAAAAAAATATATTAACAATTATAAAATTATAGTTACCAAATCTACAGTTCCAGTAACTACAGGGGATAAAATAGAAAGAATGTTAAGTAAGCTAAAAACAAAAAAGTTAATAGACGTAGTTTCTAATCCTGAGTTTTTAAGAGAAGGAGAGGCTATAAGAGACTTTCTATATCCAGATAGAGTAATAGTTGGTTCAAATAGCAAAAAGGCAAATAAATTAATGAAATCTCTGTATTTACCAATTATTAAAAAAGAGAGCAGATATTTTAATACATCTAGGAGGGCAGCTGAAATGATTAAGTATGCTTCTAACGCCTTCCTAGCAACAAAAATTTCATACATAAACGAGATAGCAAATTTATGTGAAAAAGTTTCAGTTGATATTAAAGATATTTCAATTGGTATGGGTCTGGACCAAAGAATAGGTGAAAGATTTTTACGAGCAGGACCTGCTTATGGAGGTTCTTGCTTTCCTAAAGATACAAGAGCAATTGTTGATACAGCTGATAAGTTTAAAACAAATCTTTCAATAATTAAAAATGTAATCAATTCTAATGAAAGAAGAAAAATTTCCTTATTAAAAAGAGTTCATGAAATCATTGGAAAAAATATCAAAGGAAAAAAAATATGTTTTCTTGGGGTTACTTTTAAACCTAATACAGATGATATGAGAGAAGCCTCTAGTTTAAAAATGATTCCTTATCTTTCAAAAAAAGGTGCTATTGTTAGATATCACGACCCATCAGGAGAAAAAGAATTTTTTAAAAATAAAAAAAATATTTTTTTTAAAAAAAACATCACATCAGCATGTGAAAAATCTGATCTTATTATAATCCATACAGAGTGGAATGACTATAAACAACTTAACTTCAAAAAATTAGTAAAAAAAAATAATTTTAAAGTTTATGATTTAAGAAATCTATACTCACCTTCCAAAATGTTAAGATTAAATATTAAATATTTTTCTATTGGTAGATAGTTAATTTATTTCAAATATTGCATCTACCTCTACAGAAACACCCAGTGGCAAGCTATTTGTACTAACAGCGGCCCTTGTATGCATTCCAGCATCTCCAAAAATTGATACAATTAGTTCTGAAGCTCCGTTTATTACTTTTGGCTGTTCTGTAAAATCTTCTGTTGAATTAACAAATCCAGTTAATTTAACACATGATTTAACTTTTGATAAATCATCTCCACATGCTTTTTTTACTTGCGAAACTATACTAAGCCCACATCTTTTGGCTGCTTCATAGCCTTCTTCTGTCTTTAAGTCTTTACCAAGTTTACCTTTTATTAGTTCACCCTTTTCATTTATAGAAATTTGACCAGAGATATACAGTATTTTTCCCACAAATTTTGTCGCTAAGTAGGATCCAACTGGATCTGTAGCCTTAGGTAAAGTTAAACCAAGTTCTTTAATTTTATTTTCAATAGTCATTTATTTACTTTTTTTTCCTTTTTTTATTTCTATCGTATTCTTTTCTTTTCTCAATTAAAATTAGCGCCTCTTCCATATTAACTTCTGCGGGGTCTTTTTCCTCAGGTATTGTTGCATTTAACGATTTATATTTTATATATGGGCCATACTGACCTTTCATTATTCTAACAGGTTTTTTATCCTCTGGATGTTCACCTAAATCTTTGATCAAAGATGATGATATTCTTCCAGGCTTAGCTTCTGCAATTAATGTTATGGCTCTGTTTAAGCCAATCGTAAATAGATCCTCTACATTTTCTAATCTTGCTGATTTATTTTCACATTTTAGATACGGACCAAATCTACCAGAATTAATAGTTATATCTTTACCATTTTCTGGGTGCTGACCTATAATTTTTGGAAGAGAACATAAATATTTTGCTTTATCTAAATCTATTTGATCTATATCCAATCCTTTTGGTATAGATACATTTCTAAAATTATCATTTTCCTTTTTCTTCTTCTTTTTCTTTTTTTTTGTAATATCTTCCTCCTCTATTTTTTCGTATTGAAGATAAGGTCCAAATCTTCCACTTTTTAAAAATATATCTTTATCATTGTCATTTTTACCAATTAATTTAGGTTCAGCTAATGAGAATTGTTCATTAGTTTTAGATTTGGATAAGGGTCTTGTAAATTTACATTCGGGATAATTTGAACATCCAATAAATGCACCACCCCTAAAACTATTCTTTAAACTTAGTTCTCCATTGTCGCAAAGCTTGCATTTTCTATCAATTTGCCCTTCTTTATTTGACTCAAAAATTAATTCTCCAAGACTCTCATTTAATAAGTCTAGTACTTCTCGGGTACGTTTTTCTTTAACGTTTGACACATTTAAGTTGAAATCTTTCCAAAATTTTTCAAGTACTTTGATCCATTCTTCCTTACCTGCTGTAATGTCATCTAGCTGATCCTCTAAGCCTGCAGTAAAACCATAATCAACATATTTAGAAAATAATTTTTCTAAAAAAGCTGAGAGCAATTTTCCTCTATCAGAAGGGAAAAAACGTTTATTTATAACTTCAGCATATCCACGATTGGAAATTACAGAAATAATACTTGCGTAAGTTGATGGCCTACCAATTCCTAATTCTTCAAGTTTTTTTACCAAGCTAGCTTCAGAATATCTTGGAGGTGGTTGAGTAAAATGTTGTTCATCTATAAATTTATTTATTGATACATCATCTTTATTTACATCTGGTATAATCTTTTCATCTTCGTTTTCGTCAATTCTTGTAAGTTTTAAAAATCCGTCAAACTTAATCGTGGATCCTGAACATTTAAATTGATTAAAATTATTATCAGAAATTATTGTAATAGTTTTTCTATCAAATTTTGCTGCTTCCATCTGTGAGGAAAGCGCTCTAGACCAAATTAAATCATAAAGCTTAATTTGATCTGTGCTTAAAAACTTCTTTAATGTTTCTGGTGTTCTAGTTATATCAGTGGGTCTTATGGCTTCATGAGCTTCTTGTGCATTTTTAGCTTTTTTGCCAGAAAAATTATTTGGTTCTTTTGGTAAGTAATTTTCACCATAAGATTTCTTTATATAAGTTCTGAAGTCATTTACAGCTTCATTAGAAATATTTGTGCCATCTGTTCTCATATAAGTAATTAATCCAACCGTGTCACCCTCGATGTCTATTCCCTGATATAGTCTCTGGGCAATTTGCATTGTCCTTGAAGCACCGAATCCTAATTTACTTGAGGAAGTTTGTTGAAGAGTTGATGTAGTAAAAGGACCAATAGGATTTCTTGTATATACTTTTGAACTTATATCTGAAATTTTATAATTTGATTTTTTGATTAAATTAATAGCATTATTTATATCTTCTTTATTTTTAAAATAAAATTTTTCAATTTTTGAGTTATTAAGTAAAACAATATTAGAATTCAAAACGATTCCTTCTGATGTTTTAAAATCTACATTTAAAGACCAAAACTCTTCAGGTTTAAATAACTCAATCTCGTGTTCTCTCTCAGTAAGCAATCTTAATGCCACTGACTGAACTCTTCCAGCAGACTTAGATCCAGGTAGTTTTGTCCATAAAATAGGGGAGATATTAAATCCAACTAAATAATCCAATGCTCTTCTGGCCATATAAGCATCCACTAAGTTAGACTCAATATTTCTTGGATTATCTATTCCATTAGTAACCGCTTTTTTTGTAATTTCATTAAATACTACTCTTTCAATTTCTTTATCTTTTAAAAGTTTTTTTTCTTCCAGATATTCTTTAACATGCCAAGCTATCGCTTCACCTTCTCGATCAGGATCAGTTGCAAGAATAATTTTTTTAGATATTTTTGCAGCATCTGCAATTTCTTTTAAATACTTTTTGGAAAAACTATCTACTTCCCATATCATTTTGAATTTATCTTCTGGATCTACAGAACCATTTTTGGAAGGAAGATCTCTAATATGCCCGTAGCTAGCTAAAACCGTATAATTTGGTCCCAAATACTTATTAATCGTTTTAGCTTTAGCTGGACTTTCAACTATGACAAGATTCATAATTATTGAAACTACACAAAAATTATATCAATAGTCAAATTAATAAATTTTTGTCTTAGATTCTTCCTTATTTATCAGTCGTTTAACATTTTCTCTATGAGTAAACAAAATCAGCACAAACATTATAATAAAAAAATATTCATTATTATAATCAGAATTTAAAAAAATATAAATTGGAATTACTAAAGATGATAAGATTGATCCTAGTGAAGAAAATTTTGAAATAATAAAAATTATTAACCAAGATATGACAAAAATGATTCCTAAAAAATAATTTATACAAAATAATATACCTACATACGTAGCAACACCTTTTCCACCTTTAAACTTTAACCAAATAGAAAATACATGACCCAAAAAAACTGATAGTGAAGATACATAGATTAAATCTGGATAATTTAATTTGATATATATGATTGGAATAATTGCTTTTAATACATCAAGTATTAATGTTAAATAACCAACTATTTTGTTACCAGCTCTTAGAACATTTGTTGCACCAATATTTCCAGATCCAATCTTTCTTATATCTTTGTTTAAAAATATTTTTGTTAAAATTAGACCAAATGGAATTGAGCCCATTAGATAAGATGTTAAAATAATTATAATTAATTCCATAATTAAATTTTGAATAGCTCTTCACCTTTTACATATGTATTTGTTACTTTTCCTTGCAATTTTCTATCTTCTATAGATGTATTTTTAGACTTTGATATTAAGTTTTCTTTTTTAACTATCCAAGGTTTGTTAATGTCAAGTATGCAAAAGTCAGCATCGTTACCAATTGTTAAATTTCCTTTATTTATTTTTAAAATTTTAGCTGGATTGCATGTTAGAGCTTTGATTATTTTATTTAATTTTATTGATTCGTTATGGTAGAGTTCTAGTGCTAGTGATAATAAAGTCTCTATTCCAGAGGCACCAGTTGAAGCTTTTGCAAATGTAAGTCTTTTTTGCTCCTCATCTTCTGGTTTGTGATCTGAAACTATTACGTCTATAAGGTCATTATTAATTCCTTTTACTAATGCTAATCTGTCTTCCTCCGTTCTTAGTGGAGGTGATAATTTTAAAAAAGTTCTAAAATCTCCAATATCATTTTCATTTAATGATAAATTGTTGATTGATACACCACATGTAAAATCTATATGATCTTTCCTGTTTTTAATCACGTCCAGTGATTTTTCAGTTGAAATTTGTGATATATGATATCTACAATTGAAATCTTCTAATAATGTTAAATCTCTTTCGATTATTATTTTTTCTGCCAGTTCAGAAATTCCTTGTAGACCGAGTTTTGTTGAAATAATCCCATCATTGATCATTCCATCTTTTGATAACTCCTCATCTTCAACATGCTGCATCACCAAACAATTCAAATCATATGCTGATCTCATAATTCTTGACATTAATCTTGTATTTTGGATCGTTTTATATCCATCTGTAAATCCTATTATTCCTTTTTTTTGTAGAAGGCCAAATTCAGTCATATTTGTTCCCTCTAGACTCTTCGTCAATGAAGCAGTCGGAAAAATATTAATTTTTGATTTATCTCTTCCTCTTCTTTTTAAAAAGTCCACAATTGATACATTGTCAATAATCGGATTAGTATTTGGCATTGTAACAACGGATGTAACTCCTCCTGATAAGGCAGCCTCACTTAAAGTTCTAAAATTCTCTTTGTATTCAAAACCTGGCTCACCTACAAAAACCCGCATATCCACTATTCCTGGAATTATATATTTGCCTTTTAAATCAATATATTTTTCCCTAGATGGAATATTGTTAGAGTTTACTTTTTTTCCTACAGCTTCTATTTTACCTTCTTCATTAATTATCATACCTCCAATTTCATCTATAGAATTTTGAGGATCTATAATATTAGCATTTAAAAAATATTTTTTTTTCATCATTCACAAAATATTTTAAGACAAGCCATACGCACAGCAACACCAAGCTCAACTTGTTCTTTAATTACACTTTTATTTATGTCATCTGCTAACTTAGTGTCAATTTCAATACCTCTATTCATTGGACCTGGATGCATTATTAGTGCATCTTCTTTAGCAAAATTTAGTTTATCAGGAGTTAGTCCATAATATTCGTAATATTCTCTATTTGATGATAAAAATGAGCTAGTCATTCTTTCATTTTGAAGTCTTAACATCATAACTATATCACAATCTTTAACACCTTTTTTCATATCCGAAAAAATATTAACACCTAATTTTTGAATATCTTTTGGCATTAAATTTGATGGCGCAATTATATTTACTTCAGCTCCTAACATATTTAACAAATAAATATTTGATCTTGCGACTCTTGAATGAACTATATCTCCGCAAATAGCAATTTTTAATCCTTCAATCTTTTTTTTTCTGTCAAGAATAGTTAAAGCATCTAATAAAGCTTGAGTTGGATGCTCTCTTCTGCCGTCACCAGCATTTAGAACTGCACAGTTTACTTTTTGAGATAATAAATTTGATGCACCTGAGTCTTGATGTCTTACAACTATTATATCTGGGTGCATAGCGTTTAAAGTCATTGCTGTATCAATTAACGTTTCACCTTTTTTAATTGCTGAATTATTCAAGTTCATAGACATCACATCTGCACCCAATCTTTTACCAGCGAGCTCAAACGAGCTTTGAGTTCTTGTTGATGGCTCAAAGAATAAATTGATTTGAGTTTTTCCTCTTAAAATATCTAATTTTTTGTTTTTACTTTTATTTAGATTTATAAATTGTTTTGCTTCAGACAAAATAAAATTTACGTCTGATATGGATAGATCTTGAATACCTAAAAGATGTTTTTTTGAGATTTTAATAGCTTTGTTATGATTTGCCATTAAAACCAACTCTATAACTATAGATCTGTTATATTGCAAGCTTAATTATTTAAATAATCAAGTACGCCTTGCAATATGAAAGTTGCAGCGTTTTTATCTATATTTTTAACTCTTTTTGATACATTTATATCCAATTGACTTGATAAATTAAATGCACCTACTGTTGACAATCTTTCGTCCCATAGAAACATTGGTAAATCAATTTTATCACTGAGTAATTTCATTTTATCTTTTATTGACTGAGTGGCTGATCCTTTAGTTCCGTCCATGTTTAATGGATTTCCAAATATAATTGCATCAATACCGCTATCTTTAACTATTTTTTGTATTTCTTTAGCTAAATATTCGATATTTTTATAATCTATAGTTTTCAAAGGGGTAGCGATTTTTCTATTTTCATCAGATATCGAAATTCCAACTTTTTTTGTGCCCATATCCACTCCAATTATTCTTGATTTTGTATTTAAAATCTTCTTTAGTTCGGTAATTTCCATCATATTGTAATTTCTATATTTAATGATAATTTGCGTCTAACTTAATTATCACATGGCTATAGATCTTAAAACAGTTAAACATATATCAAAACTTGCTAGAATTTCAGTAAATGATGAAAAAGCTAAGAAATTAGAGAAAGATTTAAATTCAATATTTAAATGGATTGAGCAATTAAATGAATTAAATACCGATAAAGTTGAACCACTTACATCAATAGCAGAAACAAAGTTACGTTTAAGAAAAGACAAAATATTGTCAGAGAATATTAGAGATGAAATTCTCAAAAATTCACCAAAAGATAATAAAGATTATTTTGTGGTACCGAAAGTAGTAGAATAATGAGTAATATTACAGATCTTTCTCTTAATGAATTAGTTAACAATGTTAAATCAAAAAAGATTTCTTCAAAAGAAATTACAAAGGCTTATGTTGAGAGATCAAAAAAATCTAACAAATTGAATACATATATTGAGCGTACTTTTGATAATGCACTAAAAAATTCAGAAAAATTTGACAATAGTCCTAATTTAGAAAAAAAATTGCCAGGTATACCATTTGCAGTAAAAGATCTTTTTTGTACTAAGGGAGTTAAAACAACAGCTAGTAGTAAAATTTTAGAAAATTTTATACCAACTTACGAGTCTACAATTACACAAAATCTGTGGGATGCAGGAGCAATATTGCTTGGTAAATTAAATTGCGATGAATTTGCTATGGGATCTTCAAATGAAACAAGCTATTTTGGAAATGTTATTAGTCCAATTAATGATAATCTTGTACCTGGAGGTTCATCAGGAGGATCTGCTTCTGCTCTAGCCGCAAAACTTACACCAGCAACAATTGGTACAGACACTGGTGGATCAATTAGACAGCCAGCTTCCTTTACAGGTACAGTTGGTTTAAAACCAACTTACGGCAGTTGTTCTAGATATGGAATAGTTGCTTTTGCTTCTTCACTTGATCAGGCAGGCCCAATGACAAGAAATGTAAAAGATTGTTCTTTATTATTAGAGGTTATGAGTTCTTTTGATCCTAAAGATTCAACATCGGTTGATTTTAAGCGACCCAACTATTGCACTGGTTTAAATAAAAACATTAAAGGTAAAAAAATTGGTATTCCTAAAGAGTACAGAGTTGATGGAATGCCAAAAGAAATAGATAAATTATGGGAAAAAGGTAAAGAATATTTAAAAGATTGTGGTGCTGAAATTGTCGATATTTCTTTGCCACATACAAATTATGCTTTGCCAACGTATTATATCGTTGCACCAGCTGAAGCTTCATCGAATTTAGCTAGATATGATGGCGTAAAATACGGTCTAAGGGCAGACGGTGAAAATTTAATTGATATGTATGAAAAAACAAGATCCCAAGGTTTTGGCGAAGAAGTAAAAAGAAGAATTATGATAGGTACTTATGTTTTGTCATCAGGCTATTATGATGCCTATTATTTAAAAGCTCAAAAAGTAAGAAAATTAATCAAAAATGACTTTGATGATGTTTTTAAAAAGGTTGACGCAATTTTAACACCGTCCACACCCAGTTCAGCATTTAAAGTCGGCGAAAAATCAAATGATCCAGTTTCAATGTATTTAAATGATATTTTTACAGTTCCAGTAAATTTAGCTGGTTTGCCGGGTATATCAATTCCTGCAGGCTTAGATAATAATAATTATCCTTTAGGACTTCAAATAATTGGCAAACCTTTTGATGAGCAGAATATATTAAATATCGCTTATTCTATGGAAGAAAAAATTAACTTTAAGTTAAATATAAAAGATTGGTGGATCAAGTGAGCAAAGACCAATACGTTATTGAAAAAAATGGTAATAAATATGAAGTTGTTATTGGTTTAGAGGTACATGCTCAAGTTTTGTCAGACTCTAAACTATTTTCTACCTCAGCAACAAAATTTGGATCTGAACCCAATACTCAGGTTAGTTTAGTTGATGCAGCTTTTCCAGGAATGCTGCCAGTAATAAATGAATATTGCATTAAACAAGCAGTCAAAACTGGCATTGGTTTAAATGCTAAAATTCATAAAAAATCAATATTTGATCGTAAAAATTATTTCTATGCTGATCTTCCTCAAGGTTATCAAATTTCACAATATAAAGATCCAATTGTTGGAGAGGGTAATGTTATTTTAGACTTACCATCAGGTCCTAAAACTATTGGTATAGAAAGACTACATTTGGAACAGGATGCAGGAAAAAGCATACATGATATAGATCCAGGTAGTACATTGGTTGATCTGAATAGATCTGGTGTTGCTCTTATGGAAATTGTAAGTAAACCTGACCTTAGATCTCCCGAAGAAGTTAATTTATATATAAAAAAATTAAGATCTATAATGAGGTATCTTGGAACATGCGATGGAAATATGCAGGAAGGATCTCTTAGAGCTGATGTTAACGTATCTGTTAGAAAATTTGGTGATGATAAATTAGGCACTAGGTGTGAAATAAAAAATGTAAATTCAATTAAATTTATGCAAATGGCAATTGAATATGAAGCAAATAGACAGGTCGAATTATTAGAGGAGGGTGGAAAGATAGATCAAGAAACTAGATTGTTTGATACTAAAAAAAACCAAACTAGATCTATGAGATCTAAAGAGGATGCTCATGATTATAGATATTTTCCTGATCCAGATTTATTACCATTGGAATTTAATGATGAGTATATTGAAAATGTTAAAAAAGAAATACCTGAGTTACCAGACCAGAAAAAGAACCGTTTTATTGAAAAGTTTAAACTAACACCTTACGAAGCCACAATACTGGTTTCAGATTTAGATACATCTAAATATTTTGAAAAGGTAATAGAAAAGTCAGATGTTAAACTATCAGCTAACTGGATAACAGGCGAACTATTTGCACTTTTAAATGATAAAAATCTTGAAATAAGCCAGAGTCCAATAGGTCCTGAAAATTTGTCAAAACTTTTAAACTTAATATCAGATGGAACAATTTCAGGAAAAATAGCAAAAACTGTATTTGAAATTATGTCAAAAGATGAGAAAGATCCAAACGTTATTGTGAAAGAAAAGGGATTAAAGCAACAGAGTGATCCTAAAGCTTTAGAAGTTTTGATACAGAAAGTTTTGAGCTCTAATGAGGATAAAGTTAAGGAATATAAGAGTGGAAAAGATAAATTATTTGGTTTTTTTGTTGGTCAAGTAATGAAAGAAAGCAAAGGAAAGGGCAATCCTCAAATGATTAATAAAATACTTAAAGAAAAACTAAATGGATAAAAATATAAATATCGATCATAAAATGATCGAATATATATTATCTCATACTAACAATTTGCATTCTGTTCAAAAAGAGTTAATTAAATTTAACGAAGATTTAGGTCATATCAAAAGACTTCAGATATCAATATTACAAGGTAATTTTTTACAATTCTTAATTAGAATGAAAAATATTAAATCATGTTTAGAAATCGGAACTTTTACCGGCTACAGCTCATTATCAATGGCTTTATCTTTACCTAAAAATGGCAAAATACATACTATCGACAATGACATAAGTAAAAATAAAATAGCCAAAAGTTTTTTTGTTAAAGCAAAAGTAGAAAAAAAAATTAAAACTGAAATATCAGATGGAATTATTGCAATAGATAAACTAATTAAAAAAAGAAAAAAATTTGATTTAATTTTTATAGACGCAGATAAAGAAAATTATATCAAATATTTTGATAAATCTTTAAAATTACTTAATAAAAATGGCTTTATAATTATTGATAATATTCTTTGGAAAGGTGAAGTTATAAACAATCTGGCGAAAGATAAATTAACGATTAAAATTAAAAATTTTAATTACCATATTAAAAAAACCAAAATTAATAAATATATTCTTCCAATTGGCGATGGTTTTTTCATTTGTTGGAAATAGATGATTAATATTTTATCTTTTTATAAATTAAAAAAAATTAAAAAATTAAAAAACCTTAAAACTATATTATTTGAGAAGATAGATATTTTATCAATTAAAGGTTTAATTATATTGTCACCTGAAGGAATAAATGGAACAATATCTGGTACACCGAAAAATATAAGTGTTGCTAAAAAATATCTTTTATTTGTTTTAAATATTTCTAAATTTGATGTTCAAAACATTACACATTCAAAATTTGTGCCTTTTTTAAAAGCTAAAATAAAAATTAAATCTGAAGTAGTACCCATCAATGAAAAATATCATTTTAATAATAAAATAAAAAAAAATTATTTAACACCTTTCCAGTGGAATAAATTTTTGGATAAAAAAAATAATAAAATAATTGATGCTCGTAAACCATTTGAGTATGAAATTGGAACTTTTAAAAAGGCAATAAATCCTAATACTAAAAACTTCAGAGAATTTAAAAATTATCTTTCTGGAATTAAAAAAAAAGATCATATCGGTATGTTTTGTACAGGTGGAATTCGTTGTGAAAAGGCATCTAACTACCTTTACAAAAAAAGGATTCAAAAATGTTTACATGCTTAAAGGTGGTATAATTAATTATTTTAATAAAATTAAACCTAGAAATAGCATGTGGAAAGGGGATTGTTTTGTCTTTGATAATAGGGTTACAATTAAAAAAGACGCTAAACCTGGTACTTATGGAATATGTAATGCTTGTAGAATGCCAATATCTAATAAAGAAATGAAATCAACAAAATATAAAATAGGACTTTCATGCCCAAAGTGCTATGACAATTTAACAGCTGAACAAATAAAAAGGTTTACTATACGACATAAACAAATTTTAAATTCTAAAATTCAATATAAATTTAAAAAAAATTAAAATGAACATTCTAAGTGATGATATAAAAAAATTAATTCAAAAATTAGCATTCCCCGCTATGATTGGAACTTTGTTTCAAACTTTATACAACATAGTCGACACTTTTTTTGCAGGAAAAATATCACCAGATGCATTATCTGCTTTAAGCAAATCATTTCCTGTTTATTTTATTATAATAGCAACATCTATAGGAGTTACAGTTGCTGGTACTTCTCTAATTGGCAATAGCATTGGAGAAAAAAATGAAAAAAATTCTTTATTCTATTTTTCGCATATAATTTATTTTGGAATATTAATTTCAATTATAATTACTTTTATTGGACTTAATTATTCAGGTGATATTTTTAAATTGATGGGTTCTTCGGAGTATGTGACAAATTTAGGTCTTCAGTACACAAATATAATATTCTCAGGATCTATATTATTTATTATCGTTGTTGCAGTTAATTCGTTATTGCATGCAGAAGGTGACACCAAAACATACAGAAATGTTTTAATATTATCTTTCCTAATTAATATCATTTTAAATCCTATTTTAATATTTGGATTTCTGTTTATTCCAGCTTTAGGTATGAAGGGTATAGGTATATCAACACTGATTGCTCAATCAGTGGCTTTAATTATAGTTTTATTAAAAGTTTTAAGAAACGATCGAATTAAAAAATTAACCAAAGAATTCTTAGTTCCTAAAATTTATTATTTTAAAAATATATTTTTTCAATCTATGCCTATTATTGTATCTATATGCGGATATTCAATTGCTGCAGGAATTATTTTTACATATGTTGGATTATCAGGGGAGTACGCAACCGCTGGATATGGTGTTGGTACAAGAATTGAACAAGTAGTTTTATTACCTATCTTAGGAATTAATACTGCTATTATTACAATTATCGCTCAAAATTTTGGCGCTAGAAATTTTGAAAGAGTAAAGGAAGCTTATTTTGGAGCCATTAAATATGCTTTAATTATAATGTTGATTTGTTCTGTAATTGTTTTTATTTTTTCAAATCATATAACGAGTGTTTTTTCAAATGACCCAACTGTTATAGAATATGGTGGTAAATATCTTAAAATATCAGCTTTTGTTTTGACAGCTTATCCTATTTTTTTCTTATCAAATGGTTTCTTTATGGCTCTTAAAAAGTCTGAATATGCAATGATATCGAATTTTTTTAGAAATGTGCTTAATCCTGTTACAGTATTTTATTTTGCGAAGTTATATGATGCTTCATTTGCCCAGTTTTTTTGGATATGGGTGATTATTAATTGGTTATTTTCTACAGGATACTTTTTGTTCACATTTAATTATATGAGATTAAAACTAAATAAATCTGGAGCTGTCGTTAATCCATAACCATAGATGTTCCGAGAAGGACTTTCTGACAAATAAATTTAAATCATTAATTTCTTGATGATGCAAAATAACATCGACATGATTTAATAATGTTTGAACAACAACATTTTTTTTTCCTTTAAAATCATTAAAATTAAATGGTGATCCTTTGGATAATACTTCAAAAATATTTTTTCCTTTAAAATTAATAATTACCCATTGATCTGACACATTTGTAACTGAACCGTATTTTAATTTTGAAATTTCATTATTTAAATTAATTTCTAAATTTTTATCTATGTCTTTTCCATATATCAACCATTCATCTGGACTTAACCAAAGGGCATTAATATTTTTTATATTTGCACTTGTGTTACTTTCTATCGGCAACATAATGGAAAGTAATTTTCCAGCCTTTGTAAAAAAATCACGGTTTTTACCTCTAAGGTTAATTTTATAGGATGGTTCTAATAAACTTAACTCTAAATCAGGATAAATTTTTTTTTCGAATTCAGGTAATTTAATATCAAGCATTTAATCTCTCATTATTTTTGTCATAAAAAATAAAATCTGAAACAGTTACATTTATGGTTTGATCTCTCATAGGCACTAATAATTTTTGACCTTTGAGTTTTCTTCCATTTTTAACCACTGCCAAAGCAATTGATTTGTTGAGATTTGGACTAAAGTAACTTGAGGTTACATGACCAATCATTTCTATTGGTTTCTTATTCTCATCATAAACTATTTGGGCACCTTCCTCTAGTACAGTATTAGGTTCATCAGTTAATAACCCTACTAACTGCTTTCTATCTTCTCTCATTGTATCACTTCTATACAGTGATCTTTTACCTATAAAATCATATTTTTTTTTACTAACAATCCAATCCATTTGAAGATCTATTGGCGTCATTGTCCCATCTGTATCTTGACCTACAATAATAAAACCTTTTTCTGCTCTAAGTAAATGCATTGTCTCTGTCCCATAAGGTGTAATATTAAAATCTTTACCAGCGTCGATACATTTTTCCCATAATGAGTTTCCATATTTTGCCTCTATATTTATTTCGTAGCTATGCTCACCAGTAAAACTAATTCTCATTATTCTACAATCTATTCCGTCAATTTTAGCATTTTTAAATGACATGTGTGGAAAATTCTGATCATTGAACTCTATGTCTGAAAATAGTTTCTTTAAGATTTTTTTTGAATTAGGCCCACATATACTTGCTGTAGCATAATGATCAGTTACAGATGTTAACCAAACATCTAGTTCAGGCCATTCAGTTTGCAAATAATCCTCTAATTTAGATAATACATTTGCAGCACCACCAGTTGTAGTTGTCATTAAATAATGATTTTCATCTATTCTTGTTGTAACACCATCATCATATACCATCCCATCTTCGTTTAACATAAGCCCATATCTACATTTACCTATAGATAATTTTGACCATGCATTTGTATATACTCTATTTAAAAATTCAGTCGCATCAGATCCTTTAATGTCAATTTTTCCTAATGTCGAGGCATCCAATATTCCAGCACTATCTCTAGCAGCTTTACTTTCTCTTTGAACAGATTGATGCATGTTTTCATTATCTCTAGAATAATACCAAGCTCTTTTCCATTGACCTACATTTTCAAACTCTGCATTATTTTTTACATGCCATTCATGCATTGGTGTTTTTCTTGTAATATCAAAAAATTTACCAACACTTCTTCCAACTATAGTTCCAAATGTTAAAGGAGTGAAGGGTGGTCTAAATGTAGTTGTACCTAATGAGCCCATCTTCACAGCAGCTGTTTCAGCTATTATACCAAGAGCATGCATGTTCGATAATTTACCCTGGTCTGTGGCCATTCCAGTTGTTGTATATCTTTTTACATGTTCTATAGATTTAAAACCTTCTCGCATCGCTAATTTGATATCTTTTGCTGTAGAATCATTTTGAAAATCAATAAAAGATTTATTTTTTCCTATAGATATATAATTAGGTAATAACCATATATTTCTTTTTTCTAATTCTTTTGAACAAGAAATATTAGTGTCATCTAGATCTGTCTCTTGAATATTTAAAAACTTTTTAACTGTATTGTTTGTCGATTTTACAATTTCATCAAGTTCAAAATGTCCATTTGAAGATCCAACATTTATTCTGTTATCTGAAAATTCTTTAGGTATAAATACTTGATCAGTTTCACGGAAATTTAATTTTCCACCGGATTGAGTGTGCATGTGAACCATTGGTGTCCATCCCCCACTTATTCCCAAACAATCACAAAAAATTTTATTTTTTTCACCTATAACATTAGACCCATCTTCTGATAAACTCATAATTTCTATAGAATTAATTTTCCTGTAACCAAAAGTGTTAGTAATTGTAGAATTCCAATAAATTTTAATCCCTAATTTTTCTGTCTCTTTAATTAACTCTGAACCTGATCTTTTTCTAAGGTCAATAATTTTTACATCTATACCTTTTTTATGTAATGATATAGCTGTCTCATAACCACTATCATTATTAGTAAAAATCACATTTTTCAAACCACATGTAACACCAAAATAGTTTAAATATTTATTTATTGAACTTGCTAATAGTATTCCTGGTCTATCATTATTATTAAAAACCAGAGGTCTTTCAATAGCACCTGTTGCGATAATAACTTTTTTTGCTCTTATTTTCCAAAGTCTTTGCCTTACAGATCTATACTTTTCATTTTTTGGCAAATGATCATTTAAACTTTCTCTTGCTAAAAGGTAATTATAATCATGATAAGCCGCTACACTAGTTCTAGTTTTTATTTGGAGATTTTTAAGTTTTTTAATTTCATCAATTTCATTTAATAACCAATCTTTCGAAATCTTATTATTAATTTTAAAAATTTCATTATCCTGAAATATAGTAGAGCCACCTAACTCTTTTTTATCATCAATTAATATTGTATTTAAATTATTTTTTGCAGATAACTTTGCAGATATAATACCTGATATACCACCTCCAATTACTAGAACATCACAATGAACATGTTTGTGATCATATATTTCTGGATCTGGCTTTATTGGCGATTTTCCTAAACCTGCAGTTTTCCTAATCAAAGGTTCGTACACGCTCTTCCAAAAACTCTTTGGCCACATAAAAGTTTTGTAATAAAATCCAGCTGGAATAAACGGTGAAATTAAATTATTAATTCCTCCAATATCAAATTGCACACTAGGCCAACAATTTTGACTATTTGCCTCTAAACCTTCGTATAGTTCAATCTCTGTCGCTCTTACATTTGGCTCTGTTAAATTAGATTTATCATTAATCTGACATATTGCATTTGGTTCTTCTGAGCCACAGGTCATTATTCCTCGAGGTCTATGATATTTGAAGCTTCTTCCAACTAGATGAATACCATTAGCTATCAATGCAGATGCCAATGTATCACCCTTAAAACCAAAAAAAGTTTTTCCATCAAATTTAAATGAAATTCTATTGGTTTGGTCTACAAAGTTAGTTTTATTAATCCTAAAATTAGACATAATTATACTTTTGATGGTTTTTCACCCATTTTGTATATACCATGTATTTTATCGTTAGATGTGTCTCTAATTAAGTTAAACCACTTTCTACATCCATGCGAATGATTCCATCTTTCAAACTGAATACCTTTAATATTTTTTCTCATAAATAAAAAATCAGCCCATTCATCATCACTTAGTTCTGTTGGTTGTTTTGGTCTTTCAATATGAGCTTCTCCACCAGATGAAAATTCACTTTGGTCTCGCTCACCACAATATGGACAATTAATCAAAAACATTAATGTGCTACAGCTGCTGCTCCATGTTCATCAACAAGGTCGCCACTTACAAATCTATTTAAACTAAAAGCAGCATTTAATTTATGTGGTTCATCGTTTGCTATAGTATGTGCAAAAAGATCTCCAGATCCTGGAGTAGCTTTAAAACCTCCAGTTCCCCATCCACAATTAAAATATAAACCCTCTATATGCGTTTTACTAATTATTGGACTTGCGTCAGGACAAATGTCTACAATTCCTCCCCATTGTCTTAACATTTTCATTCTACTAAATATTGGGTAAAGTTCTAAGATTGCTTTTAATGTTCCTTCAACAACATCATGACTTCCTTTTTGCGAATATGATACATAAGAATCTGTTCCTGCACCAATAACTAGCTCACCTTTATCAGATTGGCTTACATAAGCATGTACAGCATTGGACATTACTACAGTATTGATTATTGGTTTGACTGGTTCAGAGACTAATGCTTGCAAAGGTTTGCTTTCAAGTGGCAATCTTATATCAACCATACTTGCTATAACGCTAGAATGACCAGCAGTAACTACTCCAATTTTCTTTGTTTTAATAAATCCTTTAGTTGTTTCAATTCCTTCAATTTTATTTCCATTTCTTTTAATACCTTTAACTTCACAATTTTGAATTATATCTACACCAAGTTCGTCAGCTCCTCTTGCATATCCCCACGCAACAGCATCATGTCTTGCTGTTCCAGCTCTTCTTTGTAAAGTACCACCCAATACTGGATATCTAATATCAGGTGAGGTATTTATTATTGGACAATATTTTTTTACTTCATCCGTATTTAACCAAACAGCGTCAATACCATTAAGTCTATTGGCGTGTGTTCTTCTTTTTAAGTCTCTAACATCTTGAAGATTGTGAGCAAGGTTCATAACTCCTCTCTGACTAAACATAACGTTATAGTTTAGATCTTGCGATAAACCTTCCCAAATTTTTAATGCATGATCATATAAACCAGCACTTGCATCCCATAAATAATTTGATCTTATTATTGTAGTGTTTCGTCCTGTATTACCTCCACCAATCCAACCTTTTTCTACAACAGCAATATTTCTCATATTATGTTTTTTTGCTAAATAGTAAGCAGTAGCTAACCCATGTCCACCACCCCCTATAATTATTACATCATATTCTTTCTTTGGTTCTGGGTCTCTCCAAGCTCTCTGCCAATTTTCATGCCCCGAAAAAGCATTTTTAAATAAAGAAAATATTGAGTATTTATTTTTCATTGAGCAATAAATACTTGATTAATATTGAATATTCAATGATTTCAAGTTACACAGTTATAAACGGAAAGGTGGGTGAGCTGGTTTAAACCAACGGGTTGCTAACTCGTCGTGCGTCGAAAGATGTACCGAGGGTTCGAATCCCTCCCTTTCCGCCATAATCAATTAATATAATGGATCGTTTTTGAAGAAATTTTTAAGTTTTATTGGTTTTTGAGCCAATATATATCTATAAACATTATAATTTTCTAATACTCTTTGAACATAATTTCTTGTTTCTTTAAATTTTATTAATTCAATCCAATCTATATAATCTATTTGATTTTTTTGGGGATTTTTATTTATTTTTTTCCAATATCTAACTCTTTTTGGTCCAGCATTATAAGCAGCAATCGAAAATGGATAAGAACCATCATATTCTAAAATAAGACCCGCGATGTAATGTGAACCCAAATTAACATTATATTCAGGGTCTGTTGTTAGTCTTGATTTTGAATAAGGAAGTTTAGCTTGTTTAGCAACTACCTTTGCAGTGTAAGTCATTAATTGCATCAATCCTTTTGCACCTGCGTGACTATTAGCTGATATATCGAACTCACTTTCTTGTCTTATAATAGATAATATAAAAGCACTCTCAGGAATCTTTCTTCCGTTAATATATTTTGGAGTGCTTATTACTGGGTAATTATATTTGTTATGAAATCTTTTTTCATAGGAAGCTATTTTTGCTATTTGTATTGCAAAGTCAAATCTTGAAATATCTGTCGCTAGCTTTGCAGCAAGCACCTCACTACCTAATTCAGGATCACTGCTTGCCAGTCCTCTTAGTAGATGTTTAGTATATTTGTCTTTGTTTAGTTCTTTTAATAAGTATATTACTTTGACTACATCATTTTTATAAAAATTCTCTGCAAAAAACTTATCCACTTCCATAAGTTCATTTAATTGAAAATCTTCATTAGGTTTAATTTTTAAATGCGCTAACTGACCATAATATGTTGTGAGAAATTTAGATGCTTCTGTATACCATTCTATAGCTAGATCCTTCTTTCCAATTTTTTCGTATGTTCTACCTAACCAAAATGCACCTCTAGATAAACTAATTGGGTATCCAACATTATTATAAAAATTTTTAAAATGATTTTCTGCAAGAATTGGATCTTTTAAAAAGCTCAAAGCTATCCAACCACTCATCCATTCAGCTTCTGCATATTCTGTCCCTTCAGTAAGAGCATGTCTGCTTACAATTTTATAAGCAGTTTCATATTTTTTTTTATATATTAAGGATCTTCCAATTATTGCTCTCTCAATCCACCATTTATCTGGTCTTACTAAATATTCTTTTGTATTTTTAACTTTTAACAAAATTTCTAAAGATCCATCAACTCTACCTCTCTTTCTTCTCCATTTTAATCTGTCATAATTTAATCCAGCATCATTTTTTAATTTATTTGGAACTTTACTAATAGCTGCATCAACTCCATATGATCTACTCATTAAAAGTTGTCTTGCTGTGTATAGAAGTTCATAATCTTTAGGCAAATACCTTAACATCCTTTTTAAATCCCAATATTTGTTTTCATACGAAAGATAATCAGCTCTTTTAATGTAGTCAGATGAATTAAGAATATTTTTAAATTTTTTTCTAAAAAACTTCATATCATTCCTACTTAAATCTGCTGTTATCCAACCAGACTTGATTAAATTCTCTCCTTTTACTAAATCTCCTTTATTAATTAAGGCTTCCCCTAGAACCAATTTGCCAAACCCACTAAGTGGGGGGTGTTGATTAAACCATTCAATTATAGATTTTGGTGATAAATTTTTTGTGGAAATTTTGTGTTCAGCCAGATACTTTACTCTTCCAATTCTAGGGTAGTTTGGATTTTGTTGAATAAATGCTTTATAATCATAAAAAGATAATTGATTTCCAGTCGTTATTAGATGTTTCCACCTAATAAATTTATATATAGATTTATCTTTTGCTTTTTTTGCAGTTTTTTCTGCAAGGGTCCATTTTCTTTGTTCCATATACTTGATAGAAGTTTTCCCAATTTCAAAATCTTTTTTTGAATAATATTTTGATTTTTTTGCCTTTTTCGACTTAGTAGTATTTACAAAAAGCGGTTTATTTTTTGGTATAATTTCCCCATCAATTTTTTTTGTTACTTTTTGTTTCTTGACCTCATCCTTTTGGGTTATTTGTACCTCTTCATCTTGTGAAGGCTTTTTTAATGGAACAATTTCACCCTTTATGATCTTTTGTTTTATAATCTCATCTGAAAGAGCAGGTTTTTTTTTAGGTAAAATTAATTCATTTGACAAGGCAAATTGTATCGGGAGCAAAAAAACTGTAATTAAAGCGATAATTTTAATTATTTTTTTTAACATATATTTATAAATGAATCTTTAAACTATGTTATAAGTATTTATGTTTAAAGGATCAAATGTTGCTCTAATAACACCATTTAAAGATGATAAATTAGACACCGAAAACTATATTAAATTAATTAATTTTCATATTGAAAATGGAACTAATGGATTAGTACCCGCAGGAACAACCGGTGAATCTCCAACATTAAGTCATGATGAACATCAAAAAGTAATAGAACTTTGTATAAAAGAGGCCAATGGTAAAATCCCGGTCATTGCAGGAACAGGATCTAATTCAACTGCTGAAGCTGTAGAATTAACCAAGCATGCAGAAAAAGCTGGAGCTGACGGAGCTTTAGTCGTTACACCTTATTATAACAAACCTACTCAAGAGGGTTTATATCAGCATTATAAAGCGATTAATGATAACACAAGTCTTCCAATTATAATTTATAATATTCCTAGCAGATGTGTAATTGATATGACCGTTGATACTATGGCGAGATTGTTTGAACTAAAAAACATTGCTGGGGTAAAAGATGCAACAGGGGATTTAAAAAGATTAGATCAAACAATTGAAAAATTAGGTTATGAATTTATCCAGCTTACAGGTGAGGATGGTCTAGCATTTGAATTTAATAAAAGAGGTGGTGTTGGAATTATATCCGTTACTGCCAACATTGCTCCAAAATTATGTTCTGAAATGCAAAGATATTCCAAATCCAAGTCTGATAACGAAATGAAGGAAGCTGAAAGAATAGATCAATTGCTTCAACCATTACATAAATCTTTATTTCTTGAAAGCAATCCTGCTCCAGTTAAGTATGCTGCAAAACTCTTAGGATTATGTGATGACTCAATAAGGTTACCACTGGTTAAAATCAAGAACGAAACTCAAGAAGAAGTTAAAAAAGCCTTACGCTCAGCAAATCTTTTAAATTAATGAAAAATAAAACCAATTCTGGTTTAAAAATAATTTGTCTAAATAGAAAAGCAAGTTTTAACTTTTTTTTTAATGATTTAATTGAGGCTGGTATAGTTTTAAAAGGGTCTGAAATTAAATCAATAAGATCAGGAAAAATTAATATTGCTGATTCATATGCAATAGAAAAGAAGGGTGAAATTTTTTTAGTAAATTCACATATACCAATTTATGAACAAGCCTCTGGATCAAATCATAATCCTTATGATGAAAGAAAATTATTATTAAATAAAAAGGAAATAAATAAATTGATTGGAAAAATTAATACAGATGGATTTTCATTGGTACCTACAAAAATGTATTTTAAAAAAGGAAAGGCAAAAATAGAAATTGCCGTTGCTAAAGGAAAAAAGCAATTTGATAAAAGACAAACTAAAAAAACTAGAGATTGGAATCGTGATAAAGCAAGATATTTCAGAAAATCAAGTTAATATTTGTTATTTAGCAATCGGTTCTAATTTAGGTAATAAGGTAAGAAATATTAATAGGGCAAAAACCTTATTAGAAAAAGCTCCAGTAAAAATATTAAATTGTTCAAGTTTTTACTTAACCCCATCTTGGCCAGATGAAAAATATCCAGATTTTAATAATATAGTAATTAAAATTAAAACAAGCCTTAAAATTAACGATCTTTTTTTAGAAATTAAAAAGATTGAAAAAAAATTGGGCAGAATAAAAAATATTAAAAATAGCCCAAGAACTTGTGATATTGATATAATCGATTTTAGCGGAAAAAATATGAATTTTGTCCTTGGATCTCATCGATTAATAGTCCCTCATCCAAGAATGAAAAACCGTAATTTTGTGTTGTTTCCATTGTATGAGATAGAAAAAAATTGGAAACACCCTTTAAATAATACAAATATAATTGATTTAATGTGTAAATTGAGCCCTAAATCTTTAACTACTATTAAACAAATTTAATTTAGTGATATAATAAATTATGCTCAAATCTGATGATTTAATATCGAAGATCAAAACATATAATAAGTTTCTAAATCCAGAAACTTTAAATAAAGCTTATGATTTTGCTCTTAAAGCTCACAAAACACAAAAGAGAGATGAAGGTGTTCCATACATTTTTCATCCAGTAGCTGTTGCTGATATATTAACTGATCTTAAATTAGATAGTGCAACAATTGCTACCGGCCTATTACATGATACAATTGAAGACACCCACGCAACTTATGAAACTATAAAAAACGAATTTGGTCAAGAGGTTGCAGATTTGGTTGATGGTGTAACTAAAATATCTGAATTTGAAAATAAAGCTGTTGAAAATTCTAAAGCAGAAAATTTCAGAAAATTAATCATCGCAACATCAAAAGATATTAGAGTTTTACTTGTTAAAATTGCAGATAGATTACACAATATGAGAACCATTCATTTTCTTAAAGATAAAAATAAACAAATAAGAAAAGCAAAGGAGACAATGGAAATATACGCACCTTTGGCAGACAGAATGGGCATGAATAGAATAAGAGATGAACTTGAGGACTTGTCTTTTAAAGTTTTAAACAACGACGCAAGAGAGTTAATAAAAAACAGGTTAGATGAAATTAAAGATAATAGATCAATAACATTTAAAACAATTTCTTATGAATTCAGTGATATTTTAAATCAAAATAATTTAACATCCCAAATAATTGGTAGAGAAAAAACTCCATTTTCAATTTGGAGGAAAATTCAAAAAAAAAGAGTATCGCTAGAACAAATTACTGATATAATTGGATTTCGTATAATCTTAAATAGTATTGAGGATTGTTACAAGGCACTTGGAGTATTTCATTCGATTTACAATTGTATACCTGGTAAGTTTAAAGATTATATATCGTCACCCAAAATTAATAATTATCAATCCATTCACACTGCAATTATTGGCCCTAATAAAAGGCCAATCGAAATTCAAATTAGAACAATGCCAATGCATGAATTTGCTGAAAGAGGTGTTGCCTCTCACTGGAAGTATAAATCATCTGAAAAATTTAATTCTCTTACCTGGAAAGAATACGATTGGTTAAAAGATTTGGTTGAAATTATAGATAAAAATCAAAATCCAGAACATTATTTTGAATATACGAAACTACAGATGTTTAAAGAAAATGTTTTTTGTTTTACACCCAAAGGTATGATTATAAAACTCCCAAAAGACGCTACCCCTATTGATTTTTCTTATGCTGTTCATACTAAAGTTGGCGATGCGGCGACAGGATGTGAAATTAATGGAAAAAACAGTCCTTTACAAAGCACTCTTATAAATGGAGATGTAGTTAAGATAATTACTTCAAAAAAAGCATCACCATCATTACATTGGCTTACATCAACAAAAACTGGAAAAGCTAGGGCTGCAATAAGAAGATACTGGCAGTACAAAGACAATGTTAAATCATTAAAAACAAAAAAATATAATACAACATTATGGATATCTTTAAATGATCAACCAGGCAAACTTGGAGACGTTACAACCTTGATCGGTTTGAATAATGTGAACATTTCAAGTGTAGAAATGGTGGAAAAAACTGAAAAATCAATTAATTTTAGATTTAATCTTATAATTCATGACTTGAAAAACTTTACAAAACTTATTAGTGAGCTAAAACAAAAAGAATATAATTTCAAAATTATTAGACATAAAAATAAAAAATATGCTTTCTTTAAAAGACTCTTTGGTGGTTTTAAAAAAAACTAACGCTCTTTTAGAGGGACATTTTATTTTATCATCTGGTCTTCATTCACCAATGTATGTTCAATGTGCTAAATTATTAAGTCACCCAAGTTTAGCATCAAAAATATGTGTTTCATTAAGTAAAAAAATAAAAAAAGGAATAAAGAATTTTGATTTAATCCTATCCCCTGCAATGGGAGGAATAATTGTAGGATATGAAATAGGTAGATTGCTAAATAAAGAAACAATATTCTGTGAAAGGGTAACTGGTAAATTTAATTTAAGGAGAGGTTTTAATATTAAAAAAAATTCAAAAGTTTTAATTATTGAGGATGTTATCACCACAGGTAAATCTAGTTTAGAGTGTGTAAAACTAATTAAAAAATATAATGCTAAACTTGCAGGATTTGCCTGCATAATTGATAGGTCAGACAAAAAAAATTTAAAAATTAAAAAAAAAATAATTTCTCAAGTAAAAATTAAAATTCCTACATTCAAAAAGAAAAATTTACCTATTAGTCTTAAGAATTTACCAATATCAGTTCCTGGTAGTAGAAAATTAATATGAGGAGACTAGGTATTAATATAGATCATATAGCTACATTGAGGAATGCTAGAAACGAAGGGCACCCAAACATCATTCAATCTGCAAAAACAATTATGACTTATGGTGCTCATTCTATAACTGTTCATTTAAGAGAAGATAGAAGACATATAAAAGATAAAGATTTGTTATTATTGGTCAAATCAAAAATACCAATTAATCTAGAAATGGCATCAAATAAAAAAATGTTAGATATAGCGTTAAGAAGAAAACCAAAATTTGTTTGTTTAGTCCCAGAGAAAAGAAAAGAAATTACCACAGAAGGTGGATTAAATATTAAAAAAAATAAAAAAATAATTAAAATGATTATTAAAAAATTAAATCAAAACAACATTCGTACTAGTTTATTTATAAACCCAAATATGAATGATATTAAATTATCAAAACTTTTAGGATCGAATTGTGTAGAGCTACACACTGGAAAAATATCAAATTTAATTAAAAAAAATAAGAATTTTAAACTCGAATTTGCAAAAATCAAAAATTGTACAAATTATGCTAAATCTTTAAATTTAGAAGTTCATGCCGGACATGGAATCGATTATAAAACCGCCAAATACTTATCTAGAATAAAAGGTATTGTAGAATTTAATATTGGTCATTTTATTATTGGTGAGTCGATTAATGATGGATTGTCTAAAGTAATAAATAAATTTAAAAAAATTATTAACAAAAAATAATGACTATACTTGGCATTGGAACAGATGTTGTTGAAAACGTTAGAATTAAAAATGCTATAAGGAATAACAAATTTGTTAAAAGAGTATTTTCTGAAAAAGAAATTAGCTTATCTAAGAAATATAAAAATAAATCTAACTATTATTCAAAGAGATTCGCAGCAAAAGAAGCACTAGTTAAAGCTATAGGCACAGGTATTAGGTATAATATAAATTTTAATGATATATCGATAGTAAATGATCGATTGGGTAAACCAAAGTTTAATATTATAAATAAATTAAAAATATTTTTAAAAAAAAAATTTAAATCAAATGATTTAGATATTTTTTTATCATTATCTGATGAAAAAAAATATTCTATTGCTTTTGTTATTATTCAAAAAAAATAATGCTTATTAAAAAAATTCTTATAGAAAATATTAAAACATTAGTTTATGCACTTATTATAGCAATAATTATAAGATCCTTATTTCTACAGCCTTTTTATATACCATCTTCTTCAATGGAACCGAATCTTTTAGTTGGAGATAGATTGTTTGTCACAAAATATACATATGGTTACAGCAAACATTCATTTCCGTTTAGTCCAAATTTATCTCAAAAAAGATATCTTTTTTCTGAGCCAAAAAGAGGTGATATAATTGTTTTCAAAACTCCAGCAGACAATAGGACCGACTATATTAAAAGATTAATCGGATTACCTGGTGATGAAATTCAATTTATTAATGGCGATTTATATTTAAATAATAATCAAATATTCAAAAGTATTATTTCAACAGATCAAAAAGCTTATTGTGGAAATGAACAAATTACCGTTAATTCTTTTGAGGAAAAACTTCCAAATGGAAAAAAGTATACTGCAGTTTATAGAAAAA
>CACFZX010000009.1:0-35397 GCA_902570905.1 uncultured Pelagibacteraceae bacterium | reverse complement strand
ATTTTTCTATTGATGATAAGATAAAAATTGCTCATGCATTAGATGATTTGGGTGTTGATTATATTGAAGGCGGATGGCCAGGAGCAAATCCGACAGATACTGAATTTTTTCAAAAGAGTACAAATTTAAAAAATTCAATCATGACAGCTTTTGGAATGACAAAAAGAGCAGGAAGAAGCGCTGATAACGATCTAGGTTTATCATCAATTTTGAATAGTAATACCCGTGCAGTTTGTCTTGTAGGTAAAACTTGGGATTTCCATGTGGATGTTGCTCTAGGTATTTCGAAAGAAGAAAATATAGAAAATATTTCAGAAAGTACAAAACTTTTTGTTAAGGAGGGAAAAGAATTTATGTTTGATGCTGAACATTTTTTTGATGGGTTTAAAAATAACAAAGAATATACACTTTCGTGTATTAAAGCAGCATATGATAATGGTGCAAGATGGATAGTTCTTTGTGATACTAATGGTGGAACTTTACCAAATGAAGTGTCAGAAATTGTTAAAGAAGTCACTAAAATTGTTCCTGGAAAAAACCTAGGCATTCATGCTCACAATGATACCGGCAATGCGGTAGCCAATTCTTTAGCAGCGGTAATTTCAGGTGTAAGGCAGGTTCAGGGAACAATAAATGGTTTAGGAGAAAGATGTGGAAATGCGAACTTAATGTCTATTATTCCTACATTTCATTTAAAAGAGATTTTTAAAAATAATTATAAAACCAATATTAAAGAAGCAAACATTAGTAAACTTACTCAATGTTCAAGATTATTAGATGAAATTTTAAATAGAAAACCTAACAAACACATGCCATATGTTGGTGCTGCAGCTTTTTCACACAAAGGTGGACTACATGTTTCAGCTGTTCAAAAAGATCCCAAAACATACGAACATATAAAACCTGAACTAGTTGGAAATGTAAGAAATATTGTTGTTTCTGATCAGTCGGGAAAATCAAACATAGTTTCTAGGCTTGAAGCAATTGGTATTAATTTTAAACAAGATGACCCTAAAATTAAAAAACTTTTAGAAGAAGTTAAAGATAGAGAATTTATTGGTTATAGTTATGACGGTGCTGATGCTTCTTTTGAATTATTAGCAAGAAGGATTATGGGTGAAATTCCAAGGTTTATATCTATAAATGAATATGACGTTAGTGTTAAAAAAAATAAATCAGGAAATATAATTTCTTCAGCTAAGGCACAGCTAGAGGTAGATAAAAAAATAATTCTTTGTGAAGGTGAGGGTAATGGACCTGTTCATGCACTAGATAATGCAATTAGGAATAATGTTGATAAACTCGCAAAATACTCTCAATATTTGAAAGATTTAAAGTTAGTGGATTATAAAGTAAGAATATTAAATACAGGCACAGAAGCAGTAACAAGAGTATCTATAGAGAGTACAGACTCTAAAGGAAAAAATTGGTTTACGATTGGTGTGTCTCCAAATATTATAGATGCTTCATTTAAAGCTCTTATAGATAGTTTAGACTATAAACTGTTCAAAGATAATGCGCCCGCTAGCCTTTAATGTTTAAAAATATTCAATTTATTTTACATAAACCTCAATTATCTGAAAATATAGGCGCATGTGCTAGAGCTATGAAAAATTTCAATTTTTCTAATTTAGTAGTTATTAATCCTAAACCTATTTATCCAAATGATAAAATTATTGCTACATCTGTAGGTGCAAGAGATATAATTAAAAAAAGCAAATATTATGAAAATTTAGAACCTGTTCTTAAAAATATAGACTGCTTAATATCTACTACAGCTAGATTTAGAAATAAAAATGTAAAACATATCAAACTGAATGAATTAAAAAAAATAGACTTTAAAAAAAAAATTGGTTTTTTATTTGGTTCAGAGGCATCAGGTTTGTCAAATAATGAAATTAGTTATTCAAATTATGTACTTCAAATACCCACAAATCCAAAATTCAAATCATTAAATCTCTCTCATAGTTTGATAGTTGTTGCACATGCTATTTTTGAGTTGTTAAATTCAAAAAAAATTAGTTACAATCGATCAAAAAAGATAAAAGCTGCCTCAAAAAAAGATTTACAAGACATGATAAATTTATGTATTAAACATCTTAATGAAATTGATTTTTTTAAACCTAAAGAAAAAAAACCTGTCATGTTAGAAAATTTAAGAAGTTTATTTTACAAGATGGATTTATCACAAAAAGAAACTCGTATTTTATCAAGTGTATTTGCTAGTTTAGCTAAAAAAAAGGTTGATTGACAAAATTTATGTTAAGTTTATAAAGCCTTCTATTAAATGACAAAAAGATTAAACTCTAAACATAAAGTTGATAGAAGATTAAAAGTTAACCTTTGGGGAAGACCAAAGAGTCCATTTAATACAAGAGCTTATCCTCCTGGCCAACATGGTCAATCAAGATCTTCGAAGCCTTCAGATTACGGAATTCAATTACAAGCTAAACAAAAATTAAAATCTTATTATGGAAATATGAATGAGAGACAATTTAGAAATGTATATAAAAAGGCTATCATGAAAAAAGGTGATACCGCTGAAAATCTTATTGGTTTGTTGGAAAGAAGATTAGACGCAGTTATATATAGATCTAAACTTTCAAACACAATTTTTTCATCAAGACAATTAATTAACCATGGACATGTAAGAGTAAATGGTAAAAAAGTTAATATAGGAAGTTTTCAAGTAAAAGAAGAAGACAGTATAGAGATAAGAGATAAGTCTAAACAACTAGCATTAATAGACATTGCTTTAGCAAACAAAGAAAGAGAAGTTCCGGAATATTTACAATTAGATGAAAAAAATAAAAAAGTTAAATTTGTTAGAGTTCCTAAATTTGAAGAAGTGCCATATCCTGTTTTAATGGAACCAAACTTGGTTATTGAATATTATTCAAGATAATTACTTTTTAAAGTTAATACCTTTGCTTTCGAGAACTTTTTTTAATTCTCCGTTTTCGTACATTTCTTTTACAATATCACAACCACCAACAAATTCTTTTTTAATATATAGTTGAGGTATTGTTGGCCATTCACTAAACTCTTTAATACCTTGTCTCAATTTTTCATCTGCTAAAACATTTACACCTTTAAAATTTACCTCTAATATCTTAAGCATATTTGATACGGCCATAGAGAAACCACACTGAGGCGCATCAGGAGTTCCTTTCATAAAAAGGCAAACTTCATTATTATTAATTTCATTACTTATCATTTCATTTATTTGTTGATCCATATTATTCCTTTGTTTTAATTGCTAGTGCATGCAACTCATTACCCATTTTGCCTTTTAATGAATTATACACCATTTTATGTTGTTCTATTTTCGTTTTTCCACTAAATTCTGAAGATGTAACAGTTGCAGAATAATGATTTCCATCACCTGCTAAATCTTGAATTTCAATTTTTGCATTAGGCATAGCTTCTTTAATTAATTTTTCAATTTCTTTTAGATCCATTGCCATATTAATTTTCCATATAATCTATTAACCAATTCTTATTACATTCAATTAATTCGTCAATGTGAAGAATTGGCTCTTTATCTATAATTATATCTTTTTTTGTTACAATTCCAATTTCATCATAATGGACTGAATTATTATCTAAAATTTTTTGAAACTTATTAATATTAGTTAATTTTACCTCTACGATATATCTCGCCTGATCTTCTCCAAAGTAATATTCAAATTTATTAACTAAACTTTTAATTTTATTTAATTTAAAACCTTTTTTTCCTTTAATGGCCATTTTTGACAAAGATGTGATAATACCACCTAATGATACGTCGTGTGCAGACTCTATTAATCCATCACTAATTAGTTTTAAAACATTTTCACCATTATTTTTTTCATTAAATAAATTGATTTCAGGAGGGGGTCCTTTTTTTTCATTTAATATTTCTCTTGCAAATATACTTTGATCAATATGACCATTCGTTTTACCTACAACAAAAATCAAGTTTTCTTCATTTTTCAAATCCATAGTAACTATTTTTTTATAATCTTTTATTAAACCAACTCCTCCAATAGCAGGAGTAGGCTTAATTCCTTTATCTTTAGTTTCATTGTAAAAAGACACATTGCCTGAAACAACAGGATAATCGAGATATTTACTTGCTTCATTAATACCCTGAACACACTCAACAAACTCACCCATGTTTTTTTCTTTTTCAGGGTTACCAAAATTTAAACAATTTGTAATAGCAATAGGTTTAGAACCACAAGAGATTAGATTTCTAAAACTTTCACAAACTATTTGTTTTCCACCTGTTAATGGATGGGCAAAGCAATATACAGCAGAGGAGTCGACTGATGTTGCTACAGCTTTATTTGTCCCATGGACTCTAACTATACCAGAGTCTGATCCTGGTTTTTCGATTGTGTCGCCCATAACAGTGTGATCATACTGTTCCCAAATCCATTGCTTGCTAGAAACATTAGGATTGCTTAATATTTTCTTTAAATTTTCAGTTACCTTTAAATTTTTATAATTATCTTTGTTTATTTGAGATTTATTTGGAAGTTTAGTTTTTTTCCATTTTCTGTCATACTGAGGTGCATTTTCAGCTAAAATATCAATAGGTATTGTTCCTACATTTTTCTTATCAAAAAATAGTTCTATTTTTTTAGAATTTGTAGTCTTTCCTATTATTGCAAAATCAAGATTCCATTTATCAAAAATTTTTTTTGCTTCTTCCTCTTTACCTTTTTCTAAAACAATCAACATTCTCTCCTGACTTTCAGAAAGCATAATTTCATAAGGTGTCATACCTTCCTCTCTACACGGGACTTTATCTAAATCTAATTCAATACCTAAATTACCTTTTGATGCCATTTCAATACTAGAAGATGTTAGTCCAGCAGCTCCCATATCTTGAATTGATATAATTGATTTGCCTGACATTAACTCCAAACAAGCTTCTAATAATAATTTTTCAGTAAAAGGGTCCCCAACTTGAACTGTTGGTTTTTTTTCTTCGATTTTGTCATCAAATATTGCAGAAGCCATACTAGCTCCATGAATACCATCTCTGCCAGTTTTAGAACCAACATAAATAACTGGTTTATTAACTCCAGCTGCTTTTGAATAAAAAATTTTATTTTTATTTACCAATCCTAAAGTCATAGCGTTAACAAGTATATTTCCATTGTAAGATTCATCGAATGATGTTTGACCTCCAATTGTCGGTATCCCCATACAGTTACCATATCCTCCTATACCTTTAACAACGCCTCTTAATAAATTTTTTGTTTTTGGGTGGTCAGGTGATCCGAAATGAATAGAATTTAAATTTGCTATTGGTCTTGCTCCCATTGTAAAAACATCTCTCATTATTCCCCCAACACCAGTGGCTGCACCCTGATAAGGTTCAATAAAAGATGGATGATTATGGCTCTCAATTTTAAATACTATTGCATCATCATCATCAATATCAATTACCCCAGCATTTTCTCCAGGTCCTTGAATAACTTTTTTCCCTTTTGTATTTAGTTTTTTTAGATGGATTCTTGATGATTTGTAAGAACAATGCTCGTTCCACATAGCAGAGAAAACACCAAGTTCAGTAATGTTTGGTTTTCTTTTAAGCAAATCACAAATCTTTTCAAACTCCTCTTTTTTTAATCCATGATCAATAGCTATTTGTTCGTTTACTTCCATTATCTTAAGTTTTCAATTAGGTTTTTAAAAAAGAAAGTTCCATCTTCGCTTGATAAACTTTGATCAATAACTCTTTCTGGATGTGGCATCATTCCTAAAATATTTTTATTTTTATTAAATATTCCTGCTATATTTTTTATTGATCCATTTGGATTATAATTTTCAGAAACATCTCCATCTTTACTACAATATTTTACTGCAATTTGATTATTATCATCTAAAGATTTTAGCTCATCGTCTGTACAAAAATAATTACCATCATTGTGAGCAATATGTAGTTCAAGGATATTTTTTTTAATTTTTTTAAAATATTTACTCTCATTTTCATTTAATTTTACAAAAACATTTTTACAAATAAATTTTAAATACTTGTTTGTTAATAAAGCACCAGGAAGAAGTCCTGTTTCAATCAATATTTGAAAACCATTGCAAATACCCAATACCAAACCCCCAGAATTTGCAAAATCAATGACTGATTTAATAATTTTAGACTTAGCTGCTATACTTCCGCATCTCAGATAGTCACCGTATGAAAACCCACCTGGCAATACTATTAAGTCACTTTTTGGTATATTAGAATCATTATGCCAAACCATTTGGTTTTTAAAACCAAATTTTTTTAATGCTACATCCATGTCTCTATCACAGTTAGAGCCTGGAAAAATAATTACAGACGATTTCATTAATTAATTATAAAATTTTATAATTTTCAATTACTAAATTTGCCAGAAGTTTTTTGCACATATCCTCAACTTTTTCTTTGGCTTTTTCTTCATCAGTCTCATTTACCTCAATATCAAAATATTTACCTTGTCTTACACTTTTTACTTGTGGAAAATTCATACCATTCAGAGTCTGTTGAATTGCTTTACCTTGAGGATCCAAAACTCCATCTTTAAGAGTAATGATAACTTTTATTTTCATTTATTTTTCTTTATTTTCACCGCTGTGGGTTTAGGAAATTTTATTGGCCTTATATTTGTTTGCTCGTGTAGTATACCAAGTCTTTTCGCTACCTCTTGATAAGCTTCAACTAAATCCCCTAAATCTTTTCTAAATCTATCTTTATCTAATTTTTTATCTGTCTCTTGATCCCATAATCTGCATGAGTCTGGACTTATTTCATCTGCCAAAATTATTTTACCATCAGATTTTGTCATTCCAAATTCAACCTTAAAATCAACCAGTTTAATTCCAACGCCTTTGAACATTCCTTGTAAAAAATCATTTATTCTCAAACATTGCTCGTTAATAAAGTCTAATTCAATACTTTTTAACCAATTAAAATTTAAGATATGTTCTCTAGAAACTATTGGATCACCTAGCTCATCATTTTTAAGACAATATTCAATCAAAGGATAGTCCAAAACTGTACCTTCTTCTATTCCTATTCTTTTTGTTAAAGAACCAGTTGCAATATTTCTTATAACAAACTCAATTGGAATAATATCAACTAATTCTACAAGCTGTTCTCTCATGTTAAGTCTTTTGATTAAATGAGTTTTGATTCCAATTTCTGAAAGAGAAGAGAGTATATGCTCTGAAATTCTGTTATTTAAAATTCCTTTTCCTTCAATTCTAGCTTTCTTTTGATTGTTAAAAGCAGTTGCATCATCTTTGAAATGCTGAATTACTGTATTTTTGTCGTTTGTTGCAAAAATTATTTTGGCCTTACCTTCGTATATTTTTTTTCCTTTTTTCATTATTTAAAAACTCTATTAAAAATTAAATTAACATTTTTAAAGTGAGATGAATAACTAAATATTGAATTTAATTTTGATTTACTTATTCTATTCATGATTAATTGGTCTTTAAAAATTAATTCTTTTAAGTTCTTGTTATCTCTAAAGCATTTTTTTGCATGATCCTGAACTATTTTGTAAGATTTTTCTCTAGTAAAACCGCTTTTAGTAAGTTCAAGCATAATTTCCTGAGAAACTATTAGTCCTTTTGTTAAATTAATATTTTCGATCATTTTTTTTGGATAAATTATCATTTTATCTAAGATATTAGCCAATCTATTTAAGGCAAAATCCATTGTAATATTTGCGTCTGGTCCAATATTTCTTTCAACACTTGAATGAGAGATATCTCTTTCATGCCATAGAGCTATATTTTCAAGAGCTGGCATTACATGACTTCTGACCATTCTAGATAATCCAGTTAAATTTTCAGATAAAATTGGATTTTTTTTATGTGGCATAGCTGAAGAACCTTTTTGTCCTTTAGAAAAAAATTCTTGAAGTTCGTACACCTCTGATCTTTGCAAATGTCTTATTTCTGTAGAAATTCTTTCAACTGATCCGGCAATAATTCCAAGTATTGAAAAATAAAATGCATGTCTGTCTCTTGGTATGATTTGTGTAGATATTGGCTCAACATATAATCCAAGTTTTTTAGCTACATGCTTTTCAACTTTTGGGTTTATATTAGCATATGTGCCTACCGCCCCTGAGATTGCGCAACTAGAAACTTCTTTGATAGCATCATTAAGTCTTCTTCTATTTCTTTTAAATTCTTCATAAAATGAAGCTAGTTTCAATCCAAATGTAATTGGTTCTGCATGGATGCCATGGCTTCTGCCAATACATGGAGTAAATTTATATTTTTTAGCTTGTTTTCTTAAAACCTTTAATATTTTGTCAATATCATTAAGTAAAATTTTTCCTGACTGCACCAATTGAATATTAAAACTTGTATCTAATACATCAGATGAGGTCATTCCTTGATGCAAGTATCTTGCTTTTACACCCGCTCTTTCAGTTATAGATGTTAAAAATGCAATAACATCATGTTTAACCTTGCTCTCAATTTGATGAATTCTTTTAACATTAATTTTTGCTTTTTTTCTGACTTGAGCTGCAACCCCTCTAGGTATTTGACCTAATTTTTCCATAGCTTGCGCAGCTGAAATTTCTACATCTAGCCAAATTTTGTATTTATTTTCTTCAGACCAAATATCTACCAGTTCTTTTCTCGAATATCTTTCTATCATTAATTTTAATATGGAGGCTTACTATAACCTTTAACAGATTCTGTAAAAATTTCATATCCATTTTCAGTTATACCCAAGGTATGTTCAAATTGTGCAGATAAAGTTTTATCTTTTGTAACAGCAGTCCAACCATCATCAAGTACTTTAACGTCATATTTGCCAACATTTATCATCGGTTCTATTGTAAACGTCATACCTGGTTGTAATTCAATACCCGTATTTTTTTTTCCATAGTGCAATATATTTGGCGCCTCATGAAATCTAGTACTAATTCCATGACCACAAAAATCTTTTACAACTGAAAAACCTTTTTCTTCCACATAAGATTGTATTGTGTGACCTATATCCCCAAGTTTAATTCCAGGCTTTAAAATTTCTATAGCTCTCATCATTGAATTATAAGTTGTTTCAACTAGGTTATTGGCTTTTACAGAAACTTCTCCAAGACAAAACATTCTACTAGTGTCACCATAATGTTCATTTATAATTGCAGTAACATCAACGTTTACAATATCCCCTTCGTCTAAAGTTCTATCACCTGGTATGCCATGACAAACTACATGATTTAATGAAGTACATAATGATTTTTTAAAGCCCCTATAAAATTGCGGGGCTGAGTATCCTTTATTATCTTTTATAAATTCATATCCTAATGTATCAATTTTATTTGTTGAAATGCCTGGTTTTATGTAATCTGTTAACATATCAAGAGTACTAGCAGCTAGCTTACCAGCAATTTTCATTTTTTCGAACTTTTCAGAATAATTATTTATCATCAAATATTTTAATTTTTTCTTTAATTTTAATTTCTTTTGAATTTATAACACATTTATAAGCAAGAAATTTTACACCAGCTTTTTTAGCAATCAAATAATTTTTATAATAATTTTTATCTATATCCTTAGCTATACTAAAATCATTAATATCTTCAATTTGAGTTAAAAATAAGACAAAAGGTTTAAACTTTTTTTTTATTGATTCTTTAAGTTTTATAAGATGTTTTGTACCTCTTTCAGTTTTTGCATCAGGGAATTGTGCAATATTTTTTCTAATGAGCGTAACATTCTTTACCTCAAGTAGTTTGTCATCACATAAAAAATCAAATCTAGTATCATCGGAATATTTATACTCAGTTTTAATATTCTTATTTATCATAAATTCGTTTATTAATTTATTTTCTAATCCATGCTTAACAATTTTATTTGCCCTATGTGTATTTACACCTATCATTTTTTTTCCAACTTTTATAATTTCCAAGGTAAATTTAAGTTTCCTTTTTGGATCATCACTTTTAGATATCCACACATCATTTCCTTGATCTAAAAGTCCCATCATAGAGCCAGTATTTGGACAATGAGCTGTTAAAATTTTATTATTTACTTTTATATCAACAAAAAATCTCTTATATCGTTTGATTAATTTGCCTTTAATTAAAGTACTGGTAAATTTCATAATAATTAATTTATATATTTAAATGACAGATAAAAAAGAAATATTAGCTGGTATTATAATAATAGGAAATGAGATCTTATCTGGTAGAACTAAAGACACTAATACTAGTTGTCTGGCACTGTGGTTAAACTCAATAGGAGTAAAAGTTAAAGAGGTTAGAGTAATTCCTGATGATGAGGAAACTATAGTTAATACAGTCAATAAATTGAGAAAAGAACTTGATTATATTTTTACTTCTGGAGGCATTGGGCCAACTCATGATGATATAACTGCTCAATCTATATCGAAAGCATTTAATCTTAATTACGAAATTCATGCAGAAGGTTATAAAATTCTTGAAGCTTACTATAAACCAGGTGAATTTAATGAAGGACGACAGAAAATGATTTGGATGCCAAAAAACGCTAAATTAATTTTAAACCCAACTAGTGGGGCACCAGGTTTTAGTGTAGAAAATGTTTTTTGCTTACCGGGTGTTCCATCTATATTAAAGTCAATGCTGGGTGGATTAACAAATGATATTGTTGGAGGAGAACCAATATTAAGCAAAACTATAAGCCTAAAAACTGTTGAGAGTGAAATTGCAAGTTCTTTAACAAAAGTACAAAATGAAAACAAGGATGTAGAAATAGGAAGTTATCCTTTTTTTCATGCAGGAAAGTTAGGTGTCTCTATTGTTTTAAGATCATCAAAAAAGGACAGAATAGAAAATTGTGCTTCTAAAATTTTAAGTTTTGTAAATGAAAAAAAAATTCAAATTGTAGATAGAGAATAAAATGCTTTATTTTGCATATGGAAGCAATCTTAATATCTTTCAAATGAAAAGAAGATGCAAAGATAGTAAATTTTTAAAGAAAATAAAATTAAAAGATTTTAGACTAACATTTAGAAGCAAATATAGAGCTGCAGACATTGAACCTAAAAAAAATTCTATAGTTCCGGGGGCTCTTTTTGAAATATCTAAGAGTGATGAAAGAAAGCTTGATATTTATGAGGACTATCCAATTTTATATAAAAAAATCTATTTTACATATTATGGAAAAAAAATTATGACATATACAATGTCAAAAAAAACTAGCTTTAGATATCCTACCGAAAGATATCTAAATGTAGTTAAACGAGGATATAAAGATTGTAAACTTGATAAAAAGTTTTTAATTAAAGCTTTGAAACCCAAATGGTAAATTTTACTAATTAAGTTATTAATCAACTATTAAAGTATCTTTTGAGCCACCTCCTTGAGAACTGTTTACAATTGTACTTCCTTTTCTTAATGCTACTCTTGTTAAACCACCAGTCGTAACGTAACTAGTTTTACCACTTAAAACAAAAGGTCTTAGATCAAGATGGCGTGGTTCTATATCATTATCTGTTATGGTTGGAGCTGTTGAAAGTATCTCTAAAGGTTGAGCAATAAATTCTCTAGGATTTTTTTTTATTTTTTTAATGGTTTCTTCTATTTCTTTTTGCGGTGCCTTTGGACCGATCATAATACCATACCCACCAGAGGCATTAGCAGGTTTAACTACTAGCTTTGAAATATTATCTATTACATATTTTCTATGAATTTCATCATGGCAAAGAAAAGTTTCTACTTGATTTAAAATTGGTTGCTCTCCTAGATAGTATATAATCATTTTATTTACGTAGGAATAAACTACTTTATCATCGGCTATACCAGTGCCAATAGCATTTATAATTCCAACATTCTTTTTCAACCAACACTTAAATAAACCAGGCACACCAATTATGGAATCTTTATAAAATGCTTTAGGATCTAAAAAATTATCATCTAGACGTCTATATATACAATCAACTTTTAAAGGTCCTTTTACAGTTTTCATATATACATTGTCATCTTCAACAAAGAGATCTTTTCCTTCGACCAGAGCAATTCCCATTTGTTCAGCTAAAAATTCATGTTCAAAATATGCTGAGTTATATATTCCTGGTGTTAGCAATACCATGTGAGGGTTTGCAGTTTTTTTAGGTATACACTCTTCCATACAATTATAAAGCTTATTTGTATATTGATGAATTGAGGATACTTTATATCTTGTAAATAATTCTGGAAATACATCTCTCATAACCATTCTATTTTCCAACATGTAAGATACACCTGAAGGTACACGTAAATTATCCTCTAAGACTAAATAATCTCCATCTTTATTTCTAATTAAATCAATGCCAGATATATTTGACCATGCTTTATGTTTTGGTGAAAAACCTTCACATTCTTTAACGTAGTAAGGAGATTTTAAAATAATATCTTTAGGGACTATATTGTCTTTAAATATTTTTTTTTGATTATAAACATCATCTATAAATAAGTTTAAAGCTTTAGCCCTTTGTTTCAAACCTTTCGATACTTTATTCCATTGTGTTTTTGGAATTATTCTAGGAATTATATCAAGAGGCCATCTTTTTTGTTCTGCTCGATTGTTTGCAGCATAAACTCTAAAATTAATACCTCTCGCACTAATTGTGCTTTGGCAATTTTTTTCTATTTCTTGAAGTTTTTTTTTCCCATGTCTCTCTAAGATACTTGAAATTATTGTGGCATGTTTTCTAAGTTTATTATCTTTAGTAAAATAACCATCATAAGCGTTACTAGAATTATAGTTTTTCCACAATTTTGAGACCATTTATTATTGTTTAATAATTATAAAAAACAATCAATTGCATATTGGATATATCTGGTATGCTATATTTTAATTATATATAAATTAGTAAATTAAATAATAATAATTGATGACTTATTGTGTAGGAATTAAAGCAAAAGATGGAATTGTTTTTGCATCAGACTCAAGAACAAATGCTGGTTTAGATAATGTTAATATCTATTCAAAGATGTTTACTTACGATGTAGGAGACAGAACAGTAATTATTGTTACATCTGGAAATTTAGGGACATCTCAAGCAGTATTTAAAGCAGTCGAAAAAGATCTAAAAAGTTCGTCGGGGACGATGAATTTAAATACTTGCAAAGATTTTGATCAAATTGCTTCATATATTGGATCATTAAATATTGAGCACTCATCTCCTAAAGGCATTAATACTGATACAGTTTTATTAGGATCTACTTTTATTGTAGGAGGACAAATTAAAGGCCAATCAATGGAATTATATTTAGTTTACCCTCAAGGAAACTATATTAAACCAGCAGACAGTAAACCTTATCTTGTAATCGGGGAAGTAAAATATGGTAAACCTATTTTAGATAGAGTAATTAAACCAGAGGTTTCTATCGGTGATGCATCTAGATGTGCATTGATATCTATGGACTCAACTTTAAAAAGTGATTTAACTGTAGGACCTCCTATTGATTTTACTGTATATAGAAAAGATGAATATAAAATAGCTTCACAAAAATGTTTAAACGTTAATGACACTGAGTATTCTAAAGTTTGTAATCAATGGTCAGAAGGAATTTTCAAAATTTTTGACTCTTTTCCTAGATTTGATTGGGAATAAAATTATGAAAAAACTTTTAGGGATCGTCGTTCTTAGTTTGTTGTGGATTATTCCAGTATCAGCTGATGAAAGATTTATTCCTTTAGAGCTATTTACTGGTGGTGAAATAAGAAAAGATACAGAAATTAAATTTACAAATGCTAATTTGGTATTTGGAGAAAAGAAAAGAAAAAAAATTGTTGGACCTGAGAATTGGAAAAATCCTCAAACTGGAAAAACAATAAAGGTTTATAAACGAACAAGAAAAGGTCAAAGCGGATTAAAAACACAGTTATTTACAGTCACTAATGATGGACAGTGTGTAGGGAGAGTTTGGGATAGTAGACGTGGAGGAAGAATAATAGAAAATGGATGTAAATTTCCTTTAGGGATCTGGAAAGAAGGTGAGACTAGATCATTTAAAGGTTCTTCTGGTGGCAAGCCAAGGAAAATAGAATTGACTATTTTAAAATTAGGTAAGAATCAGAAAGATAAAATAAAATTTAATTGGAAACTTTATGATGGAAGTGGAAAATTAATGGATGACAATGATTATACTTTCGCCCCTGGAAGAGCTATGACTAAGCTAAATGATAAAAAATTATAATTAATCCTGATATAGTTTACTTTAAGTTTAATCAAACAAATGGAATATGTCCAAAATGAATAATTTGAAAAAACTTTTGCGGATTTTGGTTTTGGATTATAGGATTTTATAGGATAACTAGTAGCAGACTAGTAGTAAGAGAGATAAAATAAAAAAATTTTACTTATTCCACTTGTTGAAATATAAATATTAGCATAAATACTCATGAAATTTATTAATGCCCTCGTGGTGAAATTGGTAGACACAAAGGACTTAAAATAGTTTGAATTGAGAAATTTCTGAGTCTCTAATAGTCTCTAATGCTCTTAATCCCTTATAATCCCATATATTTTAAAATAATTGGAATATTTTTATTGGAAAACTTTGATAATTATTATGCAGATTCTCGGAACAAACTCGGAAATAAAAAGATAAAGTGATATAAAGTTATTATGAAAAAACTATTATTTTTTTTAATTTTATTATTACTTTTAAATAAAAATGCTTTTTCACAAACTGCTTTTGAATTTAAAAAATATGAAGATAAAGTCAAAATAGAATATTACTCAATGGACGATTATGAAGGTCTATTAAAAGATAAATGTTACAATTGGAGATATTCAGAAGAAAAACTAGCCGAACTGTTAAAGCAAAATCAAATTAAATCTATTGGTAGATATGAAAATGGACTTAAAGAGGGATACTGGCAACATTATTATCTTGGAAATATTATAGGATATAATCATGGGACTTATTTAAAAGGAATTAAAAATGGTGTTTGGGAAGAGATGATAAATTTTTGTTCACCAATCGGAGGCACTGGAGTTGCTATCGGCGAATATGTTAATGGAAAAATGGAAGGTACATGGGAATTTAGATATGACACTCAAATAAGTTATCGGTCCACTTGGTGCGATTTTGTAAATGATCAAAAAATAAAATGTGAAGAAGAAGAATAATCTATGAAAAATGTTATATTAAACAAAATAAACACTCCATTAAGGATTTGATAAGTTTTAAAAATGGAAATGGATGATAAATTAAAGAAAAAATTCGAGGATACATTTGGTGTTAAACTTAAAGAAAATCCAGATTTCGATGATAAGGATTTTAAGCTAAAACAGTCTGAACATAAAAAATTATTTGAGCAAGGGGAAAAACTAAGATTAAAAATTATATCTTCAAACTATAGAGTTCCAAAAAAAGACAAATTACTTCATAAAAAACTTATAGAAGCCTACTCTGAGGGTAAAATTAAACTACTGCCTAGCAGCTATCTTACCTCAGAAGCATTAAGAAAGTTCTGTATTTCAGATTTAAAGAAAGTTGTTAATAAGGGATTTTTTGAGAAAGAATTAGACTATTTTTCAAGAGCAATAGAGGAAAATGTAATAGCTTTTGATATTGCATGGACACACGATATGTTTGCTGCTCATTTAGAAAATTCAGAAGAAAAAATTTCTTTTATGGGTAAAAATGATACAAAAAGAGGTAATTGGAGACAACTAATTGATAAATAAATGAAAAAGTTCTTATTAATATTTATACTGACATTATCTTGGAGCAATATGAGTGCAGCTGAGGTTTTAAATTTATATTGTGAATATATTGAAGGGAAAGTGAAAGAAAAAGAAGAAATAGAAAATATTCCAATTACTGATTACTCGATAGGTGATAGATTTCAAGATTATTTAAAAGGCTATAAAATAAAAATAGATATATCTAAACAAAAAATTATTGAAGCTCCTCAATATAATCAAGAAGATAGTTGGAAAACTATCTTCGAAGAAGATGAAGTCTTATGGTATCGAAGCGAAGCTGACTTAGATGTAAGTGTTCATTACATTTTAAATAGATATTCTGGTAAGTTGAGAGAAGAAACTCGAATACTTACTGGAGATAGAAAGAACGATACTTTTATGGTGCTCATATTTCAATGTTCAAAAGCTGAAAGATTATTTTAAATAAATAAAAAATATATAGGATTTTATAGGATAACTCGGAACAAACTCGGAAACAGAGAGATAAAATAAAAAAAATTTACTTATTAATCTTGTTCAATTATAAATATTAGCATAAATACTCATGAAAATAACTCATGCCCTCGTGGTGAAATTGGTAGACACAAAGGACTTAAAATCCTTGCCATTTATGGAGTGCCAGTTCGAGTCTGGCCGAGGGCACCACTAGATTATGATTAAAGCATTTATAGTATCAGATAAAAATAACAGATCTCAAAAAATAAAAAAATCTATTGAAAAAGAAAATAATCTCTCAACTTTAAAAAAATCAAATTTCATAATCGTAATTGGTGGAGATGGTTTCATGTTACAAACCCTTAAAAAATTTTATAAATATAAAAAACCATTTTATGGAATTAATTCTGGTGATTATGGTTTTTTAATGAATAAATTTTCAAAGAAACACACTATAAAAAATTTTACAAAATCTAAAGTTATATCAATTAATCCACTCCAAATGAAAGTTGTTAATAATTTAGGTAAAATAAAAAAATCAATTGCAATAAATGAAGTTTCGATTTTGAGACAAAGCAGACAAGCCGCATCCATCAAAATTAGTTCTGGTTCAAAGCAACTAATAAAAAAACTTATAGCTGACGGTGTTTTAGTTTCAACTCCAGCAGGGAGTACAGCTTATAATCTATCAGTACACGGACCAATATTGAATTTAAATTCTAAAAAATTATCTATCTCTCCCATAAGCCCCTTCAGACCCAGAAGATGGAAAGGAAAAATTGTTGGCGAAAAATCAAAAATAATAATTAAAAATTTAAATCCAAAAAAAAGGCCAATTAGTGCTGTAGCTGACAATATTGAAGTACGAAATGCACAATATATTCATATATCAATTAATAAAAAAATAATATTCAGTTTGCTGTATGATAAAAATAGTAACATTGAAAAGAAGATTAAAATTGAACAGCTGAGGAAAGAAACTAAAGCTTTTTAATAATTGAACTTATCAAAGATAAATTTATCCTGTTTTTTAACGATTTCTAAAGACTCATCGTCATAATAATAATTTAAATCTTTTTTTCTCTTTGAAGGATTTACAATTTCAATTTCTTTTGTCTTATCTATTCCCAATTCTTTTATAAGGCTTTCTAAATCATATTTTAAATTTTCAACCTTCACAAATTTATTTATGAAATTATAATTTTTATCAAAATCAATTATATTTTGATAATTTTTTATTTCTGAATATATTTCTTTTCTATGATTAGGTTTAGTAAACATAATTAAATATCTAAATGTCATATAGCCAAAATTTAAGTATAAAGAGGAGAAGTAATAATGTTCCGCTAAGGGACTATTTTTCTTATTCGTTAGCAATTCTTTTAACCATTTTTTAAAATTATCTTTGTTGTAAGGATCAGAATACAAGCTTTCTAAATTCGTATTGTTTTTAAAAAGTTGATTTTTTAAATATTTTATTTTTTTAAAGTATTGACCATCAATGTTATTAATTCTAGAAATGTTAAATCTTTTTTTTACAAAATTTCTAAATAAAGAATCATCACTTCTCATCATGCATCCATAGCTCCATCTAGATATGTACCAATCAAGAGGGTTTCTTATTGATCCTAAAAAAAATAATTTTTTATTTAATATTTCATCCGTAACATAATCGTGTGGACGAGTTATCTTTCCTTCTTGAATATGGTTTTTAAGAAATTTTTTTATTGAACTTATTCCAGTTTTTTCTAATTCAAGAAAACATATTTTGCTGGAAATAAACATTTTTAAATTTTGGTGCCCCCGCACGGACTCGAACCGCGGACCTATTGATTACAAATCAATTGCTCTACCAGCTGAGCTACAAGGGCTTAATCAATTCTTATTAATATTTTTGTAACTAATCAAGATATTTTTTTTGTCCTTGATATATAGTGAAATACAATAGAGGCGCTGTTAGATATATTTAAACTCTCAACATTGTTATTAATTTTTATTCTAACAAAAAAATCTGCATATTTCCCTGTATGTTTTTTTATACCAAACCCCTCAGAACCAAAAAGCAGAACATTATTTCCTTTCCAATCTACTTCTGTAAAATCTTTATCAGAATTTGCGTCAAATCCGTAAATCCAAAAATTTTTATCTCTTAAGGATTTTAATGCTGTATTTATATTTGAAACTTTAAATATATTTATTTGTTCCATACATCCACTAGCAGATTTGTACATTAACTTACTTTCTTCAGGAAAATGTCTTTCTTTGACAATTATTCCATCTATATTAAAAGATGACGCACTTCTAATTATGGATCCAATATTTCTTGCATCAGTTACTTCATCTAAACAAGCTAAAGTTAAATTTTTTTTTTCTTTAATGAATTCTTTTAATGATAATTCTTCACGGTGTTCTATTTCGGCAATAAAACCTTGATGCAAAATATTTTCTTTTCCAGTATATTTATCTAATTCTTTTTTTGTTTTATAGAATATTTTAATATCTTTTAGCAAATTCTGTCTTTCATTGGTTCTGTGAATGATTTTTTTACTTTCTTCAGTCAAAAAGATCCTCAAAACCTTTCTTTGAGGATTTTTTAGCGCTCCAATAACAGCATGTTTGCCAACTATAAAAAACGATTTTTTATTCATTATTTCCTAGATTTTAATACATTTTTTTAGATATTTACTCACTAATTCTCATATTGCATTTATACAATAAAAATATATAAACCGCTTGTTGTTTAAAGCTTTATTGAACAAGGGGACGCTTCCCCTGCGAACAGGAGGGGTACCAAAGCGGTCAAATGGGGCGGGCTGTAAACCCGTTGACTTCGGTCTTCGAAGGTTCGAATCCTTCCCCCTCCACCATTCAATAATTAATTTAAATAACATTGGAGTGAACTTGGGTGACGCGGGTGTAGTTCAATGGTAGAACGCTAGCCTTCCAAGCTGGATGTAAGGGTTCGATTCCCTTTACCCGCTCCAAAAAATTAAAAAAAGAAAATGAGGTATAAAATATAATGTCGAAAGAAAAATTTGTAAGAAATAAACCGCACTGTAACATTGGTACAATCGGTCATGTCGATCATGGCAAAACAACTTTAACCGCTGCTATAACTAAAGTTTTAGCTGAGAGTGGTGGTGCGAATTTTGTTGCTTATGATCAAATTGATAAAGCTCCTGAGGAAAAAGAAAGAGGAATCACAATTTCAACTGCGCATGTTGAATATGAAACAGAAAAACGACACTATGCACACGTTGATTGTCCTGGCCACGCCGATTATGTAAAAAATATGATTACTGGTGCCGCGCAAATGGATGGAGCTATACTTGTAGTTAATGCTGCAGATGGACCAATGCCTCAAACAAGAGAACATATTCTTTTAGCAAGACAAGTTGGAGTTCCAGCAATAGTAGTTTTCTTAAATAAAGTTGATCAAGTAGCTGATAAAGAATTAATTGATCTTGTAGAGGAAGAAATTAAAGAATTATTAACTTCATATAAATTTCCTGGAGACAAAACACCAATTATTAAAGGTTCAGCTTTGGCTGCTGTTGAAGGCAAAGATGATGAAATAGGAAAAAATTCTATATTGGAATTAATGAAATCAGTTGATGAATTTATTCCTCAGCCAGATAGACCAAAAGACAAAGATTTCTTAATGCCTGTTGAGGATGTTTTTTCAATTTCAGGAAGAGGAACAGTTGTAACTGGTAGAGTTGAGTCAGGTGTTGTTAAAACTGGGGAAGAAATCGAGATTGTTGGAATAAGAGAAACTAAAAAATCAGTATGTACTGGTGTTGAAATGTTTAGAAAACTTTTAGACTCAGGTGAAGCAGGTGATAATATTGGAGTCCTTTTAAGAGGTATTGAAAGAACAGACGTTGAAAGAGGACAAGTTCTTTGTAAACCAGGATCTGTTAAACCACATACAAAATTTGAGGCTCAAGCTTATGTGTTAAAAAAAGAAGAGGGTGGAAGACACACACCTTTTTTTACTAAATATAGACCTCAGTTTTATTTTAGAACTACAGATGTTACGGGAGAAGTAGAATTACCTTCAGGCACTGAAATGGTGATGCCAGGAGATGATGCTAAATTTACCGTAAAATTAATTACACCAATTGCTATGAGTGAAAAATTAAACTTTGCAATTAGAGAAGGTGGTAGAACTGTTGGAGCTGGAGTAGTAACTAAGATTATAGAGTAAGCTCCTATAGGAGTGTAGCTCAATTGGTAGAGCGCCGGTCTCCAAAACCGGAGGTTGGGGGTTCGATTCCCTCCGCTCCTGCCAAGAAAGTGTATATATTATGATAAACCCTTTGAAATTTATTCAAGAAGTAAAACAAGAGGCCTTTAAAGTAACATGGCCTACATCAAAGGAAACTTTACAAGGAACTTTAATGGTAATTGCAATGGCAATTGTTGCTTCATTATTTTTTCTATTATTAGACCAAATTTGGAAATTTTTTTTAGATATAGTAATTAACATTAGCATATAATTATATGAAAAATTGGTATATAGTTCAGTCACACTCAAGCTTTGAAAACAAAGTTGCAGATCTAATTAAAGAAGAAGCAGAAAAGGCAAAAATATCTGAAAAAATAGATGAAATAGTTGTTCCAACTCATGATGTAACTGAAGTAAAAAGAGGGAAGAGAATTCAGAGAAAAAAAAAATATTTTCCTGGTTATATTTTAATAAAAAGTGAAATGGATAATAATATTTATCATATGATTAAAAATATTAAAAAAGTAAGTGGATTTTTAGGTTCAAAAGGAACTCCAGTTCCAGTATCAGATAAAGAAATAAGTAAAATACTAGGACAGATTAAAGATGGAGTTGCACAACCTAAATCTGGAGTAGAGTATTCAATAGGAGAAAAAGTTCAGGTTATAGATGGACCATTTGCATCATTTAGTGGATTAGTAGAGGATATAGATGAGGATAAATCTAGACTAAAAGTTTCCGTATCAATATTTGGAAGACCTACACCTGTAGATTTGGAATATAATCAAGTTGAGAAAGTAAGCTAATGGCAAAAAAAGAAATAAGTGGATACATAAAACTTCAAATTAAAGGTGGTCAAGCAAACCCTGCTCCTCCAGTAGGTCCTGCTTTGGGACAGAGAGGAATTAATATCATGGATTTTTGTAAAGCTTTTAATGAGAAAACCAAATCCTTTATGGGAAAACCTGTTCCAGTTGTAATCACAGTTTATAAAGATAAAAAATTTGATTTTATTATTAAATCTCCTCCAGCATCACATTTTATAAAAGAGGCTGTAAAATTAAAAAGTGGCTCAAAAGAACCGGGTAGAAATATAGTTGGATACATAACAAAGAAACAGGTTGCAGATATCGCTAAACAAAAAATGTCAGACTTAAATGCTAATGATATAGAAGAAGCTTCAAAAATTATTGCTGGATCCGCAAGATCTATGGGAATTGAGGTTAAAGAATAAAGATGTCAAAAAGATTTAATAAATTACCGAAAGATACATTAGATTTAGATCCAGAAGTAATTGATAAAGTAATTCCTGTAATTAAAAAAAATTGTACTACAAAATTTGATGAGTCTATTGACTTGTCGTTTCAAATTAACAACAAACAAAAAAAAATGAGCTAAGTTTAAGAACAATAGTTAATTTACCAGGAGGCACTGGGAAAAAAATTAAAGTTGCTGTTGTATGCGAAGATTCAAAAGTGCAAACTTCTAAAAATGCAGGAGCTGATATAGTTGGTGGAGATGAATTTATAGAAAAGATCAAACAAGGTGAAATAAATTTTGATAAATTAATATGCACTCCTTCTATGATGATAAAATTATCAAAATTAGGTAAAGTATTAGGTCCTAAAGGTTTAATGCCAAATCCAAAGCTTGGAACAGTAAATGAAAATGTTGAAAAAGCTGTTAAAGACGCTAAATCTGGTCAAGTAGAAATAAGAAATGATAAAGATGGCAACATAGGTTTAACAATTGGAAAAAAATCTTTCTCAGATGAAAATTTAATAAAAAACTATAATGCAGTAATAGATACTTTAGAAAAAGAGAAATCTAACAATACTGTTAAAGGTAATTTAATCAAAAGTTCATTTATCACTTCTTCTATGGGTGTTTCGTATAAATTAAAGTTAACTAAGAGTATATAATTATGATGAGTAAAGAAAAAAAACAGAGCTATATAAAAGATATGACAACTCAATTTGATAGTTCAGAGGCTGTCATTGTAGCTCATTATCAGGGTTTAACAGTAAAACAATTGGATGAACTTAGGTCCAAGATGAGAGAACATGGAATAATTTTTAAAATCACAAAAAATAGAATTACTAAACTTGCTTTAGAGAAAACTAGATGTAAAGACCTATCAAATTTATTCTCAGGTCCTACAGCTGTAGCTTTATCAAAAGATGCTATAACATCTGCAAAAATTTTAACTAATTTTTCTAAAGAAAATAAAAATCTAAAAATACTTGGTGGAATCATGGGTAATGACATTTTAGACGTTGCTGGCGTGCAAAATGTAGCAACTTTACCAACCCTAGATGAGGCAAGGGCCAAAATTGTGGGTATTTTAAGATCTCCAGCACAAAAAATCGCAAGTATTTTACTTGCACCAGGCTCAAAAATCGCTATTTTGGCGCTTGAAAAATCAAAAAAATAACCAGGGCAATTTATTATGGCAGACTTAAATAAAATCATAGAAGATTTATCAAGTTTAACAGTTGTTGAAGCTGCAGAGCTATCAAAACAGTTAGAGGAAAAATGGGGTGTTTCAGCAGCAACAGCAGTAGCAGCACCAGCAGCAGCTGCAGGTGGAGCAGCACCAGCAGAAGAGAAAGACGAGTTTACAATCGTATTAGCAGCAGCAGGAGATAAAAAAATTAATGTAATAAAAGAAGTTAGAGCTGTAACTTCTTTAGGTTTAAAAGAAGCAAAAGATTTAGTAGAAGGTGCACCAAAAGAAGTCAAAGCAGGTGTAAATAAAAAAGAAGCTGAAGAAATTAAAGCTAAATTAGAAGCTGCAGGCGCAAAAGTAGAACTTAAGTAATTAATAGGATTTTTTAACTGCAAAATTTTGTTTTTGCAGTTATATATAAATGAATTTATCATTTACTGAAAAAAAAAATATTAGAAAAAATTTTGGTAAGCTTAAAGAAAGCTTATCTATACCTAACCTTATAGAAGTTCAAAAAAATTCTTATAAAGAACTTACAGATTTGGACGCATCAGTTGAATCTCACCTGGTAAAAGGTTTTGAAAGAGTATTTAAAAGTATTTTTCCGATTGAAGATCTAAATGATAAAGCTACACTTGAATACGTATCTTATCGATTAGAAAAACCCAAGTTTGATGTTGATGAATGTATATCAAGAGGTTTAACTTATTCTGCTGCTTTAAAATGCACTTTAAGATTAGTTGTTTATGAAATCAATCAAGAAGAAAATACAAAAGATATTTTATCAGCGAAAGAACAAGAAGTATATATGGGTGAGGTTCCTATGATGACAAATAGCGGAACTTTTATAACTAATGGTGTTCAAAGAGTAGTTGTTAATCAAATGCATAGAAGTCCAGGTGTCTTTTTTGATCATGATAAAGGAAAATCCCACGCGAGTGGAAAATTGTTATTCAATTGTAGAGTTATACCAAACAGAGGTTCATGGTTAGATTTTGAATTTGATGTAAAAGATTTGCTTTATTTTAGAATAGATAGAAAGAAAAAAATCTTAGTCACAACATTACTTCAAGCTCTAGGATATTCTAAAGAAGATATTGTAAACGAATTTTATGATAAGGAAATATATTCTTTTGACAAAAATATTGGTAAGTGGAAGACTAAATTTGATCCAGAAAATTATAAAGCAAAAAATTTTACAGAAGAAGTTGTTGATGCAAAAACACAAAAAGTTGTTGTAAAAATTGGTGAAAAAATTAATTTTTTAACTGCAAAAAAACTTGCAAACGATGGTTTAAAAGAAATTTATGTTTCAAACAATTCGCTTTATGGAAACTATTTGCATAATAAAATAGTAGCTGGCGATGAAGTTTTTAATATTGGTACAGAAATTAATGAGACGATATTAACCAAAATCTTAGAAGCCAATATTGATAAATTGTATGTTTCTAAAACCAATTCTATTATAAAAGGACCTTATTTACTTCATACATTACTCCAAGACAAAAATGAAAATAAAAACGATTCAATTACTGAGATTTATAAAATGTTGAGACCTGGGGAGCCGCCAACAATAGAAATAGCATCTCAAATTTTTAACAATTTATTTTTTAGTTCTGATCGTTATGACCTTTCCGATGTTGGTAGAGTTAAGATGAATTCACGATTAAATTTAAATTGTTCAGATAAAATAACCATATTAAGAAATGATGACATATTATCTATAATTAAAAAAATGTTGGATCTAAGAGATGGAAAAGATGATGTTGACGATATTGATCATTTAGGTAATCGAAGAGTTAGATCTGTCGGTGAATTAGTTGAAAATCAAGCCAGGATTGGTTTATATAGAATGGAAAGAGCTATAAAAGAAAAAATGACAACATTGGATGTTGAGTCTGCAATGCCTCAGGATCTAATAAATGCCAAACCTCTTACCGTTTCACTAAAAGATTTCTTTGCAACGTCTCAACTATCTCAATTTATGGATCAGACCAATCCACTTTCTGAAATTACTCATAAAAGAAGAGTATCAGCATTAGGACCTGGAGGCTTGACTAGAGAAAGAGCAGGTTTTGAAGTTCGAGATGTACACCCAACTCATTATGGAAGAATCTGTCCAATTGAAACTCCAGAAGGTCCCAATATTGGTTTGATAAATAGTTTATCAACTTATTCTAAAATTAATAAGTATGGCTTTATAGAGAGTCCTTACAAAAGAGTAAAAAGTGGAGTAGTTCAACAAGATAGTGTCGAATATTTGTCAGCAATGGAAGAGACAAAATATACAATTGCCCAAGCAAATTCTATAATTGATAAAAATGGTAAGTTTAAAGAAGAACTTGTTTCTTGCAGACAAAATTTAAATTTTATTTTGTCAAAACCTGAAAATATTGACTATATCGATGTTTCTCCTAAACAATTAGTTTCAGTTGCAGCATCCTTAATACCTTTTTTAGAAAATGATGATGCAAATAGAGCGTTGATGGGATCTAATATGATGAGACAAGCTGTTCCATTATTAAAACCTGAGGCTCCTTTAGTTGGGACAGGTATAGAGAGCGATGTTGCTTTAGACTCAGGAGTAACAATTGTTGCAAAAAGAGATGGTGTAGTTGATAAAATAGATGGAAAAAGAATAGTTATTAAAGCTACTGATGATAAGGATTTTAGCAAATCTGGTGTTGATATCTATAATTTACAAAAATTTAAAAGATCTAATCAAAATACATGTATTAACCAAAAACCATTAGTAAGAGTTGGTGATAAAGTTAAATCTGGAGATATCATTGCCGATGGTCCCTCAACTAAAGTTGGAGAGCTGGCACTGGGAAAAAATGTTACTGTAGCTTTTATGCCTTGGCAAGGTTACAATTTTGAAGACTCAATTTTAATTTCTGAAAGATGTGTAACTGATGATGTATTTACCTCTATACATATAGAAGAATATGAAGTGATGGCTAGAGATACAAAACTAGGAGAGGAAGATATAACTAGAGACATACCGAATGTAAATGAGGAGTCACTGAGAAATTTAGATGAGTCTGGAATTGTCTATATAGGAGCAGAAGTAAAGCCTGGGGATATTTTGGTTGGTAAAGTGACACCAAAGGGAGACTCAGCTTCTGGACCAGAGGAAAAGCTCCTAAGATCAATTTTTGGTGAAAAAGCAATAGATGTTACTGATACTTCATTGAAGATGCCAAGTGGAAGCGGTGGTATTGTCGTTGATGTAAGAGTTTTTAATAGACATGGTATAGAAAAAGATGAAAGATCAATTACGATTGAAAGATCAGAAATTGAAAGTGTTCAACAAGACAAGATTGTTGAAGAGGAAATATTAGAAAGAAGTATTAAAAATTCTGCGTTATCAATTTTTAAAGGATTGACAATTAACAAAAAGATAAAATCTTTAAATATCGGAGATAAAATTGATGAAAACAATATTCATCAAATTCCTATATCAGATTTATTTAAAGTTTCCTTAGATGATAAAAATAAATTGGACGCGGTAGAAAAATTAAAAGATCAATACAATCAAGCAAAAAAAGATATTCAAGAAAGATTTGAAGATAAAGTTTTAAAAATTAGACAGGGTGACGATTTACTCCCAAGTGTTATGAAGATGGTAAAAGTTTTTGTAGCTATAAAAAGAAGATTAAGACCAGGGGATAAAATGTCAGGAAGACACGGAAATAAAGGTGTAGTAAGTAAAATTGTACCTGTTGAAGATATGCCATATAGAGAAAATGGAAAACCTGTTGATATTGTTTTAAATCCCTTGGGCGTACCAAGTAGAATGAATGTTGGTCAAATTTTAGAAACCCATTTAGGATGGGCTTGCACTGAACTTGGAGAAAATTTAAAAAATTTGATTAATCAAAATCAAAAAATCGTTGAAAGAAATTCTAAAATTGAAAATTTTTTAAAAAATGTTTACGGAAAAGAAGTTTATGATGAAAACATACAATCATTAAATGCATCAGAGTTTAAAGATTTATGTGAAAATATACAAAAAGGAATTCCTATTGCTACCCCAGTATTTGATGGAGCTAAGGAAATGGATGTTACGAAAATGTTAGGAATAGCAGAACTTCCTAGCTCAGGACAAACACATTTATGGGATGGAAGAACAGGTGAAAAATTTGATAGACCAGTTACCGTAGGAACAATTTATATGCTAAAACTTCATCATTTAGTTGAAGATAAGATTCATGCTAGATCTACAGGACCATACAGTCTTGTAACTCAGCAACCTTTAGGCGGTAAGGCGCAATTAGGTGGCCAAAGATTCGGAGAGATGGAAGTTTGGGCACTGGAAGCATACGGAGCATCATATACTTTACAAGAAATATTAACTGTTAAATCAGATGATGTAGCTGGAAGAGTAAAAGTTTATGAAACTATAGTTAAAGGTGAAGAAAACTTTGAGTCAGGAATACCAGAGTCATTTAATGTACTGGTTAAAGAAATTAAATCATTAGCTTTAAATGTGGAGCTAAATTAATTATGAAAAAAGAAATTACAGATATATTTAAAAGTTCAGAAATTTCAGACTCACAAAATTTTAATAGCATTAAAATCACTCTTGCAAGTCCTGAAAAAATAAAATCATGGACTTACGGAGAGATAAAAAAACCTGAAACAATAAATTACAGAACATTTAGACCTGAAAAGGATGGTTTATTTTGTGCGAGAATTTTTGGCCCAATAAAAGACTACGAATGTCTTTGTGGTAAATACAAAAGAATGAAATTTAGAGGAATAATCTGCGAAAAATGTGGAGTTGAAATAACAAAATCTAATGTTCGAAGAGAAAGAATGGGTCACATAAATCTTGCAACACCTGTTGCTCATATATGGTTTTTAAAATCATTACCTAGTCGGATTTCTTTAGCAATAGACATGAAATTAAAAGAGGTAGAAAGAGTATTATACTTTGAGAATTTTATTGTAATAGAACCAGGTTTGACAAATCTTAAAAAAAATCAATTACTCACTGAAGAAGAATTGATGAAGTATCAAGATGAGTATGGAGAAGAAGCATTTACAGCAGGAATTGGAGCTGAAGCTATTCTTGAAATTTTAAAATCTATCAACTTAAGCGAAGAAAGAGAAAGACTAGTCAAAACTATAAAAGAAACTAAATCTAAAGTAGCTGAGGAAAGATCAATAAAAAGACTTAAATTAATAGAATCATTTATAGAAACCGGAAACAAGCCTGAGTGGATGATATTAACAGTTATACCAGTTATACCCCCAGAGCTAAGACCTTTGGTACCTCTTGATGGCGGAAGGTTTGCTACATCAGATTTAAATGATTTATATCGTAGAGTAATAAACAGAAATAATCGATTAAAGAGGCTAATTGATTTAAAGGCTCCAGATATAATAGTAAGAAATGAAAAAAGAATGCTTCAAGAGTCAGTTGATGCACTTTTTGATAATGGTAGAAGAGGTAGAGTAATTACAGGTACAGGTAAAAGACCTTTGAAATCTTTGGCAGAGATGTTGAAGGGTAAACAAGGAAGATTTAGACAGAATTTATTAGGAAAAAGAGTAGACTATTCAGGACGTTCAGTGATAGTTGTTGGACCAGATCTCAAGTTGCATGAATGTGGTCTTCCAAAAAAAATGGCTTTAGAATTGTTTAAACCTTTTCTTTACGCCAGATTAAATAAATTAGGATTAGCTTCAACAATTAAACAAGCAAAAAAATTAGTAGAGAAAGAGAGAGAAGAAGTTTGGGATGCTCTAGAACTTATAGTAAGGGAACATCCAGTAATTTTAAATAGAGCTCCAACATTACATAGATTGGGTGTCCAGGCATTTGAACCTAAATTAATTGAAGGCGATGCAATTGAACTACACCCATTAACTTGTGCAGCTTTTAATGCAGATTTTGATGGAGATCAAATGGCCGTTCATATTCCTTTAAGTTTAGAAGCTCAACTAGAGGCACGCGTGTTAATGATGTCGACTAATAATATATTAAGCCCTTCAAATGGAAAGCCAATAATAGTTCCTAGTCAGGACATGATATTAGGAATTTATTACTTATCACAACCACCACATCAAGAAAAAAGAGTTGAAGGATACTTTGTTAACAATTCAGAAATTGAGCATGCTTTAGAAGAAGGACAAATTAAAGTTCATTCAAGAATAGTATCACGTTTTGAGACGAAAGATGAAAAAGGTAACAAAAAAATAGAAAAGTATATTAGTACAGCAGGAAGATTTTTATTATCAAATCTATTACCAAAAAAACTTTAATAATAAATTCTCATTAATAGATAGATTGTTACCAAAGAAAGTAGTATCAGAAGTAATTGATCATGTATTTAGATATTGTGGACAAAAATCAACAGTAATTTTTTGTGACAAATTAAAAGATTTAGGTTTTAAACATGCCTTTAAAGCTGGAATATCTTTTGGTAAAGACGATTTGGTTATTCCTGAAAATAAACAACAATTAATTGACGAAACAAAAAAATTAATAACTGATTATGAAAATCAATATTCAGAGGGTTTAATAACTAGAGGAGAAAAATATAATAAAGTAGTTGATGCATGGTCTAAATGCACAGATAGAGTTGCTTCAGAAATGATGAAAAGAATTTCGGCAACTGAAGTTACAGATGACGGTCTAAAAATAAACTCAGTGTTTATGATGGCTGATAGTGGAGCTAGAGGATCAGCTGCCCAAATGAAACAACTTGCCGGTATGAGAGGATTAATAGCCAAACCTTCAGGAGAAATTATAGAATCTCCAATTACATCCAATTTTAAAGAAGGATTAACTGCTTTAGAGTATTTTAACTCAACGCATGGTGCTAGGAAAGGATTAGCTGATACAGCACTCAAAACAGCTAATTCTGGTTATTTAACAAGAAGACTTTGTGATGTTGCTCAGGATTTAACTATAACAAAAGTTAAATGTGAGGATCCAGGAAATATTGAATTATCAGAAATTATTGAGGGTGGTAATATAATTGTCAGTTTATCAGAAAGAGCCCTAGGAAGAGTTGCTGCAGCTGATGTTAAAAACCCAATAACAGGTGAAGTTATTCTTAAAAAAAATGAGATGATTGATGAAACTGCATGTGAAAAAATTGATGCAGCAGGAGTAAAAATAATTAAGGTGTATTCAGTGATAACTTGTAGTTCTAAAGAGGGTGTTTGCTCAACATGTTATGGACGTGATTTATCAAGAGGAAAAATGGTTCATGTTGGTGAAGCCATTGGTATGATATCAGCTCAATCAATAGGTGAGCCGGGCACTCAATTAACAATGAGAACATTCCACGTTGGAGGTACGGCATCAATTAAACAAGACTCTCAAGTTGTGACTAAGTCCGAAGGTACATTAAAAGTTATAAATACAAACTTATTAGAAGACTCTAAAAAAAATCTAGTAGTAATGGGAAGAAATACTCAATTATCAATTGAGGATGAAAACGGACTTCAAACAGCAGTCTATAAGGTACCTTACGGTTCAAAATTATTTTTTCAAAATGGAGATAAAGTTAAAAAAAATACAAAAATATGTGAATGGGATCCATACACAACACCTGTTATTGCAGAAAAAAGTGGTACTGCTAATTATGTTGATTTAATTGATGGTGTATCTATCGCTGAGACTTTAGATGATGCTACAGGCATATCTACTAAAGCAGTCATTGATTGGAAAACTCAATCAAAAAATACAGATCTAAAACCAAGAATTACCCTTAGAGACGAAAAAGGTAATGTTATCAAAAAAGCAGATGATAATGAAGCAAGATATTATTTGGTTCCAGATTCAATTCTATCTGTAAAAGATGGGCAAAAAATATTTGCTGGTGATGTAATTGCAAGGTTACCTAAAGAAACATCAAAGACTAAAGATATTACAGGTGGATTACCAAGAGTAGCAGAACTTTTTGAAGCAAGAAAAGCAAAGGACAGTGCTATTATCGCAGAGAATGATGGTAAAGTAATTTTTGGAAAAGAAGTTCGTGGTAAACAAAGAATATCTATATTAGCAGATAATGGTGAAAGTTCTAATTATTTAATTCCTAAAGGTAAGCATATAAATTTTAACCAAGGTGAGTCTATTAAAAAAGGAGAATATTTACTAGACGGTCAACCACTTCCTCATGACATATTAAGAATTTTAGGAATAAAAGAATTAACAGAGTATTTTGTCAACCAAGTTCAAGAAGTTTATAGACTTCAAGGAGTTATTATAAATGATAAACATATTGAAACAATTTTAAGACAAATGCTAAAAAAAATTGAAGTTAAAGAATCAGGAGACTCTGGATTATTGCCTGGTGAAATTATTGATAGAATAAAATTTGAGAATTTAAATGAAAAACTTAAATTAGAGAAAAAAATTCCAGCTAAGGGTGAAAGAGTTTTAATGGGTATAACAAAGGCTTCTTTACAAACTGAGTCATTTATTTCAGCTGCTTCATTCCAAGAAACTACTAGAGTATTAACTGATGCTGCTATTAGAGGTAAAGTTGATAAATTAGCTGGATTAAAAGAGAATGTTATAGTAGGTCGATTAGTTCCAGCAGGAACAGGTACAATTAAAAGTTCTTGGAACAAAAAAGCTCTCTCTGACGATCAAAAGTTTCTTTCAGACCAAGAAAGCAAAGAGCCTCCAGAAGACCAAGTAAATCAATAAAAATAAGCTTTTTTTCTTACTATTTTAAATTGACAAAAGAGATTTCTATAGTAATTTGTCGATAATTTTTGGTTGGAATGTAGCGCATTAGCGCTAAACGCTGCCATAAATAACCTGTCAGTTATTTTCATCAAAAATAAAAATATAAAATTATGCCAACGATAAACCAGTTGTTAAGAAAAAAAAGAATTAAACCATTAGCAAGAAATAAAGTTCCTGCTTTGGAAAAACAACCATTGAAGAGAGGGGTATGTGTAAAGGTTTATACTACCACTCCTAAGAAACCAAACTCAGCTTTAAGAAAAGTTGCAAGAGTAAGATTGTCTAATGGATTTGAAGTTACAGCATATATACCTGGAGAAGGTCATAATTTGCAAGAACACTCAGTTGTTTTAATTAGAGGCGGAAGAGTTAAGGATTTACCTGGAGTTAGATATCATATTTTAAGAGGTAATCTTGATACGCAAGGTGTTGCAAACAGAAAACAAAGAAGATCTTTGTATGGAACAAAAAAAGGCAAATAATAATTATGTCAAGAAAAAGAAAAGCTCCAAAAAAAATTCCAGTTATTGACCCTAAATATAAGTCAACAATAATTCCAAAATTAATTAATTCAATTATGTATGATGGAAAAAAAACAATAGCTGAAAAAATAGTTTATGATGCTATTGATAAGATTAAAACGAAGTCAAAAGAAGAGCCAATCAATATTTTTAATGAAGCAATAAACAATATAAGACCGACTGTAGAGGTAAGATCAAGAAGAGTAGGTGGAGCAACTTATCAAGTACCAGTAGAAGTTAAGAATAAAAGATCTCAAGCATTAGCTTTGAGATGGTTAATTGATGCTTCAAGAAAAAGAAAAGATAAAAATATGTCAGATAAGATTTTCAATGAAATATTTGATGCATATCAAAACAGAGGATCAGCAATTAAAAAAAAGGAAGATACACATAAAATGGCAGAGTCGAATAAAGCTTTTGCACATTTTAGATGGTAAAATTTTATGTCAAGAACTCATACATTAGACAAATATAGAAATATAGGCATCATGGCTCATATTGATGCTGGTAAAACCACAACTACGGAAAGAATTTTGTATTACACAGGAAAAAGCCATAAAATTGGAGAAGTTCATGATGGAGCTGCAACAATGGATTGGATGGAGCAAGAACAAGAAAGAGGAATAACAATAACTTCTGCAGCAACAACTTGTTTTTGGAATGATCACAGGATTAACATTATAGATACACCAGGACATGTTGATTTTACAATTGAGGTTGAAAGATCTCTTAAAGTTCTAGATGGTGCTGTTGCGGTATTTGATGGAGTTGCAGGTGTTGAACCTCAATCAGAAACTGTTTGGAGACAGGCTGATAAATATAAAGTTCCTAGAATTTGTTTTATAAACAAACTGGATAGAACCGGTGCTGATTTTTTTAGATGTGTAGAAATGATAAAAGATAGGCTTGGGGCAAAACCCTTAGTTTTACAAGTCCCAATTGGCATTGAAGCCTCGTTAACTGGTATTGTAGACCTAGTTAAAATGAAAGCAATAGTTTGGAAAAATGAGGATTTAGGTGCAGCTTGGGAAGAAAAAGAAATACCTGAAGATCTTAAAGAAATTTCAAAAAAATATAGAACAGAATTAGTTGAAACTGCTGTTGAACAAGATGAAAAATTAATGGAAAGCTACTTAAATGGAGACGAAATAAAAGGTGAAGATCTAATAAGATGTATACGAAAAGGTTGCTTAAATTTTAGTTTTGTTCCTATAACTACTGGATCAGCATTTAAAAATAAAGGTGTTCAACCTCTTTTAGATGCAGTTATAAACTATTTGCCTAGCCCTGTAGATATTGGATCAATCAAAGGTACAAAACCAGGTGCAGAGGACGAGATGGAGATGAAATTTGATGATAAAGCGCCATTTTCAGCTTTAGCTTTTAAAGTTGCTAACGATCCATTTGTTGGATCATTAACCTTTATAAGGATTTATTCTGGAACAATAAAGTCTGGTACAGGAATTTATAACTCATCAAAGGAAAAAGAAGAAAGAGTTGGAAGGATGCTTTTGATGCATGCAAATTCTAGAGAAGACATCAAGGAAGCTAATGCTGGAGATATAGTTGCACTAGCTGGTTTGAAATATACAATTACTGGTCATACACTAGCTAATGAGGAAAACCCAGTATTGTTAGAACCTATGGAATTTCCTGATCCTGTAATAGAGATTGCGGTTGAACCAAAAACAAAAGCCGACCAAGAAAAAATGGGAGAAGCGTTAGGCCGTCTAGCAAAAGAAGATCCATCTTTTAGAGTTACCTCTGATGAAGAATCTGGTCAAACAATAATCAAAGGTATGGGTGAATTACATTTAGATATTATTGTAGATAGAATGAAAAGAGAATTTAAAGTTGAAGCAAATGTTGGTGCGCCTCAGGTTGCTTACAGAGAGACGCTTCAAAATCCTACAGAGTTTGATTACACTCATAAAAAACAAAGTGGTGGTGCAGGACAATTTGCTAGAGTTAAATTGTTGGTCGAACCACTTGAACCAGGTAAAGGTAGAGAAATAGAAAGTAAAATTAAAGGTGGTGCAATACCAAAAGAATTTATTCCTGGAGTAGAAAAAGGTGTAGAAACAGTTGCAGATGGAGGAATTTTAGCTGGTTTTCCAATGATTGATTATAAAGTTACAATATTAGATGGCTTACACCATGATGTAGACTCAAGTGTTTTAGCATTTGAATTAGCTGCTCGTGCATGTTTTAAAGAAGCATGTACTAGAGGTACACTTAAATTACTTGAACCTGTAATGAGAGTTGAAGTTGTGACTCCAGAAGATTATATGGGAGATGTAATTGGAGACCTAAATAGCAGAAGAGGTCAAATTAATACTCAAGAAACTAGAGGAAATGCTACTGTCATAACAGCAATGGTTCCATTGGCTAATATGTTTGGTTATATAAATAGCTTAAGGTCGATGTCTCAAGGAAGAGCTCAATATTCAATGTTTTTTGATCATTATTCAAAAGTACCACAAAATGTTCAGGACGATGTAACTAAAAAGATAGCAGGATAATATGGAAAAACAAAATATTAGAATAAAGTTAAGAGCTTATGATAATAAGATTTTAGACCAATCCACTGAAGAGATAGTTAATACTGTAAAAAGAACAGGTGCAAATATAAAAGGACCAATACCTCTGCCAACCAAAATTGAGAGATATACTGTACTTAGATCACCTCATATAGATAAAAAAAGTAGAGAGCAATTTGAAACTAGAACGCATAAAAGACTTATAGATATTATAGAACCAACACCACAAACTGTAGAAGCATTGATGAAATTAGATTTAGCTTCAGGTGTAGATGTGGAGATTAAAATATAAAAATGACAGATATAGCTTTAATAGGAAGAAAAATAGGTATGACAAGAGAGTTTTTTAAATCAGGTCAATCTGTACCTGTTACTGTTGTTCAAGTTCAAAAAGGAAGAGTAATACAAATTATAAGTGAGGATAAAAATGGTTATAATGCAGTACAAATAGGATTTGGTAAAATTAAAAATTCAAAACTTACCAAATCAATGAAAGGTTTTTTCGCAAAAAGAAATACTGAGCCCAAAAAAAAATTAAAAGAATTTAGAGTGAAAAATCTTGAGAGCTATAAAGAAGGCAATGAAATAGGTCTTGAAATATTTAAAGATATCAAATTTGTAGATATTAAATCAAAAACAATAGGTAAAGGATTTGCAGGAGCAATGAAACGTCATAATTTCGCTGGTTTAAGAGCATCTCATGGTGTTTCTATCTCTCACCGTGCTCATGGATCAACAGGACAGAACCAAGACCCTGGAAAAGTATTTAAGAATAAAAAAATGGCCGGTCATATGGGTGATAAATTAAGAACAATCC
>CACFZX010000008.1:0-38794 GCA_902570905.1 uncultured Pelagibacteraceae bacterium | reverse complement strand
ATAAGCAAATTAACAGAATAGAAATTTCTATAAATGATAATTATAAGATCGAAAATCCTGGAAGTGAATAAAAAACCACAATTTTCAGACAAAAAAAATATAACTTTTATAGAAGACTCTTTTTTGAAATATAACAGAATAGATCCTAATAAAAATTTTAATAATTTTATTCTAGGATCTAGTAATAAACTAGCTTTTGAAGCTTCAAAAAAAATAACAGAGGATTTATCTCACTATAATCCTTTATATTTATATAGTGGCGTTGGAATGGGAAAAACACATTTGCTTAATGCAATTGGACTAGAATTTAAGAATAATAAAAAAATAATGTTTATATCTGCAGAAAGATTTATGTACCATTTTATTAAATCAATTAAATCGAACGAGATGGTAAAATTTAAGGATTATTTCAGAAATACAGATGTATTATTAATAGATGATATTCAGTTCATGAATGGCAAAGAGGCTATGCAAGAAGAATTCTTTCATACGTTTAATGCTTTGATAGATAAAGGATCTCAAATAGTTATAACTGCTGATAGAGCTCCTAATAAGTTATCTAGAATTCAAGAAAGGATAAAATCAAGATTTTCAGGAGGACTAGTAATTGATATTCAAAATGCTGATTATGATTTGAGATTTAAAATAATAAAATCAAAAACTAATGAATTAATGCTTCTGAACGGGAACTCAATAAAAATTTCTGATGAAATTTTAAAATTTATTTGCACTGAAATTAGATCAAATATTAGAGAGGTGGTAGGCGCTTTAAATAGAATTATATCTTTTTCAAGAATATATAACAAAGTGCCCTCGTTAGCTGAAACAAAAGTTATATTAAAAGACTTGTTAAACATGTCTGAAAATAAAGTTACCATTGATCTAATTCAGACAATTGTTTGTAAATTTTTTAAAATAAGTAAAAATGAAATGTTATCTGCTCGTAGATCTAGGTATTTAGTAAGACCACGTCAGACTGCAATTTATTTAGCAAAGGTGCTAACTTCTAAATCTCTGCCAGAAATAGGAAGATCATTTTCTAATAGAGACCATACAACTGTAATACATTCAGTTAAAACGATAGAAAAGTTAAAGAGTGAAGATAAAGAGTTAAGCTTAAATATAGATAATCTGAAAAATAAGATCTTATATAGTAAAGAAAATGAAGTTTAACGTAAATCAACAAGAATTACAAAAGTCTTTAAATTATTGCCAAGGTGTAATTGAAAAAAGAAGCACACTTCCAATCTTATCAAATATATTATTAGAAGCTAAAGACTCAGTTCTTAAAATTACCGCCACAGACCTAGACTTAATTTTTATACAAGAAATTAAAAATGTTGAAATTATTGATGAGGGAAAAACAACGACATCTTCATCAATTATGTACGATATAGTAAGAAAATTTTCTTCAGGTAAAAAAATAAATTTTTCTACTATAAGTGAGAGTAAAATTCACCTAGAGTCAGAAAAATCAGTTTTTAATTTAAATTGTATTAATCCTTCAGAATTTCCCTTAACAGATGAAAATTTTGATAAGAATAACTTTATAATCAAATCAAAACATTTACTTAAATTATTAAATAAATGTAAATTCTCTATTTCTAACGATGAAACAAGACATTATTTAAGTGGAATATTTTTTCACCAAACTCAAGTAGATGATAAAATATTTTTAACCGCTGCTGCAACTGACAGTCATAGAATGTCAATATCTAAAGTTAGATTAGATGAAAAAAAAGATTTTGAACCAATAATCATGCCAAAAAAAACTATTTTTCAATTATGCTCGCTTTTAGAGGACTATGATGGAGACGTTAAAATATCAAATATAAAATCAAAAATAAAATTTGAGTTGGATAATTGTATTTTAATTTCTAAATTGATTGATGGAAAGTTTCCTAATTATCTTCAAGTTATACCTAAGGAAAATCAAAAAAAACTAGAAATAAATTTAAAATTATTTTTAGATTCAGTAGATAGAGTAGCATCTGTTTCATTAGATAAAAAAGATGGAGTTAAATTCAATTTATCTAAAGATACATTAAATTTGTCAGTAAATAATGCAAACAGTGGGGATGGAAAAGAAACTCTTAATGTAATTTTTGATCATGATTTAGACATAAGTTTTAATTCTAGATATTTAATTGATATAGCATCCCAATTGGATGGTGAAAAAATAGAAATATTTTTGAAAGATACAGGTTCTCCCGCTTTAATAAAAGATCCAGGAGACTTTGATAGTATTTTTGTGGTAATGCCTATGAAAGGTTAAACCATTTTATCTATTTCCTTATAAATATTTTTTTGAAGTTTAATAAAAAACTCATCAGGGTCTTTTCCTGGTTCAATAGCCTCTAATATAGAAATTTTTAAGGTTTTATTTGTTTTCATCTTACCTTTTTTAGGCCAAACAAGACCTGAGTTAAGAGCTACAGGCTGACATATTATATTTAATTCAGAATAAATTCTCTTAACACCTTTTTTAAAAGGTGACCTATCATTTATGTCAACTCTCGTAGCTTGTGGGAATATAATTATTGGGCGACTTGAATTTTTATAATGATTTTTAATTTTTTCAAAAAAGTTTAAGTTTTCTTTTGTAACTTTATTTCTTTCAATTCCTATGCATCCCATTTTTTTTAAATACCAACCAAATATTGGCACATTAAATAATTCTTTTTTGAGAATAAATATTGGTGAATTAAATAATGTCTGTAAAAAAAAAGTTTCAAATTGAGATTGATGTGCGCATGCAATAAAAAATTTATTTTTTGCAATATTTTCTTTGCCTTCAATGGTTATTTTTGTGTTTAAAAAAACTTCCAGACAAAATTTACTCCATTTACCAAGTAATTTACCACCAAAAATAACGATATTTTTATTTAAAACTAATCCTGGCAGAAGAATCAAACAAAGAAAAATTACTCCAAGATAGAAAAAAATTAAAAATAGTATTCTTCTAATCATTATATTTGATTTAGATTATTGAAGTTAATTTTTGTCTTTTAGTTATGATTTTTGATAAATTTTTATTTACTAAAATTTCTGGAGGCTTTGCTCTTAAATTATAATTGGAAGATAATACCATTCCGTAAGCACCAACATCACAAATAATTACAACATCATTTTGATTTAATTTTTGATATTTTGTTGTAGATAAAAATTTATCAGTTGTTTCACATATTGGGCCAACGAACTCATGTGTTTTTTTAATTTTAGCCTTAGATAATTTTGAAGGTAAAATCATATGTTCTGCTTTATACAAGGCTGGCCTCATCATATCATTCATAGCCGAGTCTAAAATTATGAAATTTCTTTTTTTTGTTTGCTTTATGTAAATTATTTTAGATAATAAATATCCAACATTGCCTATAATTGATCTTCCAGGTTCAAAAATAATTTTAACATCATTTTTTTTTAAAAATGATTTAATTAATGAGTTATACTTTTTATAATTCAGTTTATTACTATTTTTTTTATATTGAATTCCCATACCACCACCTAAATCAATGTAACTGAATTTATGTTTAGCTTCATTAATGGTTTTATTTACTACATCTAACATTCTTTTATAAGGAACATGATTGGTAATTTGACTACCAATATGTACACTCAAGCAAGTTATATTAATAAAATTTGAATTTTTATATTTTTTTATTAAATACAAAAATTTCTTCTTCGTTAAACCAAATTTATTTTCTTCCTTACCAGTTGAAATTTCTTTCAGAGTTTTTGCATCAGTATCAGGATTTAATCTAATGCCTATATTAATTTTTTTTTTACTTTTCTTTGCAATTTTTTCAATCTCTATTATTTCATTTTCAGACTCTGCATTAATTAAAAAAATTTTTTTGTTAATTGCAAATCTAAGTTCCTCAACCGTTTTACCTACTCCTGAAAAAACAATTTTTTCTGGTTTAATTTTTGCTTTAAGAGCTTTTAGAAGTTCTCCTTTTGAAACTACATCGGCACCAAGGCCAAACCTGCCTATTATATTAAGCAACTTTAAATTAGAATTAGATTTGACTGAAAAACAGATTATAGGTTCGAATGTGTTGAAATATCTTTTAAAATTTTCAATATTATTTTTTAAATTGTTGTAAGAATATATATAAGCAGGAGTCCCAAATCTCTTAGATAATTTTTCTACACTTATATTCTCAATATAAAAGTGCTTATTTTTGTATATCATTAGACCGCAATTGTTTTACTTAACAAAATAAATTTACTTTCTTTAAATTGAGGATCAGCTTTTTTTCCGCAAGAAGCCAAAAGAAATATAAAGAATAATAAAAATAATATTTTTTTTCTCATTTTGATTCTCTTTTATATTTTTTTAACATTTTCTTTATATTTTCAAAAGAAGTACCTCCATATGATTTTTTCGATTTTATTGAGTTTCTTAAATTAAGAACCTTAAAAACGTTTTCATCTAAATTTGGTTCAATTTTTTTTAATTCTTTTATTGGAAGTTCGTATAATTTTAAGTTTTTAGTTTCTGCCAAATTAACAATTTTTGCAGTAACCCTATACGCTTTTCTAAATGGCAAATTATGTTTTTGAACTAGGTAGTCTGCTAAATCAGTAGACAATATAAATCCTTCATTAGCTAGTTCTAGCATTCTTTTTTTATTTGGAGAAAAATTATTTAGAATATCAATAAGAACATGAATTGAGTTTTTTAGTAAATCATAAGAATTAAACACTAGTTTTTTATCATCTTGCATATCTTTGAAATATGATAATGGCAAACCTTTTAAAATTGTAAGCATAGAAAATAAGTTTCCAAAACTTGATCCAGTATTACCTCTTAAAAATTCCAAAGGATCAGGATTTTTTTTTTGAGGCATTATAGAAGAACCAGTTACAATCTTGTCATTTAATTTAATTAATTTAAATGCATCTGAATTCCAAATTATAAATTCTTCAGCAATTCTTGAAATATGAACCGAACATGTTGAAACAGTGTATAAAAAATCTAAAACAAAATCTCTATCAGAAACTGTATCTATTGAATTATTTGTTGGATAGTTGAATTTTAATTTTTTAGTTGTAAAAAATCTATCGATATTAAAATTTGTACCAGCAAAAGCTGCAGCACCTAAAGGATTTTCGTTCAGGTTTTTCAAATTGTTAGTAAATCTTACTTTATCTCTTTTGAACATTTCAAAATATGCTAATAAATAATGTGCAAAAGATATCGGCTGAGCATTCTTTAAATGTGTAAAACCAGGCATTACAGTTTCAATATTTTTTTCAGCAACTTTTAAAAAAGTTTTATTTAGATTTTCTAAAAGCTTTATTAGATCTAGAGTTGATGTTTTCATCCATATTTTAAGATCAGTGATTACCTGATCATTTCTTGATCTTCCAGTATGAACAAATCCAGCATCCTCTCCAATCATTTCGTGTAGCCTATTCTCTATATTCATATGTATGTCTTCTAATTCCACATTAAAATTAAATTTTCCTTTAAGAATTTCATTTTGTATTTTATTAAGACCCCAAATTATTTTATTTTTGATTTTAAAAGATATAATTTTTTGTTTAAAGAGCATTTCGACATGTATTATCGACCCCTGTATGTCTTCTTTAAATAATCTTTTATCTATACTAATTGAGCTACCAACTTTTTTAAATGTTGAAGTTGTATTTTTTTTTATTCTGGTGCTCCAAATAGCTTTATTGTTTTTATTTTTTGACATGATATGTATTTATATCCTTTAGAATGAAATTTTTAACATTTAAATTTTTTTTAGTTTTAATATATCTATTATCATCAAGTGTATCTTATGCAATACAGGAACCAAATTTAAAAAATCTTTTTATCCATAAAAGCCAAAAAAAACTTGAAAATATAAATTTTAAAAATATTAAAGAAGAAACCGTATCATTAAATAGCTTCAAAAATTCCCTAATTTTAATTAATTTTTGGGCTACTTGGTGTGCTCCATGCAGAGATGAAATGCCATCTTTGAATGCTTTACAAAAAAATAAAAAATTTAACAGTTTAAAGATCATACCAATTAATGTTGGAAGAGAAGACTTAGAAAAATCAAAAAAATTTTTTAAAGAATTAAACATTGATAATTTAGAAATTTATTATGATGAAGACATTCATCTAGCTAAAAAATTTCTTTTAAGAGGCCTTCCCACAACAATATTTATAAATAAAAACGGAGAGGAATTTGCAAGAGTTATTGGATCAATTAATTTTGAAGATGAACAAATGATAGAATGGTTACAAAAATTTGATTAAATTTTAAAAAATGGAATTAAGTTTAAAAACAAAAATTATTGAGCCCGAGGATAAAAAAATTAAAAATGCAGTTATCCTTCTTCATGGATATGGTGGTGATGGTGAAGATATAAGTATGTTAACACTTAATTGGAGAAGATTTTTACCTAATACAATTTTTTTAAGTCCCAATGGTCATGAAAAATGTAATATTAATCCAACTGGATATCAGTGGTTTGATTTGTCAATTGATGATCCTAAATATATTTTAGAGGAATCTTTAAAAGCAGAAAAAATAATAAAAAATTTTATAAATGAAGTTAAAATAAAATATAATTTAACAAACTCTCAAATATGTGTAGCTGGTTTTAGCCAAGGTTGCATGATGTCTATAAATATTGGATTAACTTCTGATGAAAATTATGGATGTATAGTTGGATTTTCAGGAAAAATTGTAGATAAAAAAAATCTTTCTGAAAGAATTACCTCTAAAACTAAAATACTTTTAATACATGGAGATTTAGATTCAATTGTACCCTCCAATTTTTTACTGGATGCAAAGGATTTTTTAATAAGAGAAAAAGTAGATGTATACACAAAATTAATAAAAAATTGTGAACATAATATACCAGTTGAAGCATCCAGCTTTGCTTTAGAGTTTATTAAAAAAAACATAAATAATTAATATTTTTTCAACTTATTTTTTGTTACATTGATTAATAATAATAATTAAGTTAGTCTAATTATATGATTGAAGGTAATCTTGAAAATATGTCTCTAGAAAAATGTCCAGCATTAGTTTTGAATGCTGATTATAGACCACTAAGTTATTACCCTCTTTCATTGTGGAGTTGGCAAGACTCAATTAAATCTGTTTTTTTAGATCGTGTAAGTATTGTTAGCTACTACGATAGAGTAATACGAAGTCCATCATTTAGTATGAAGCTTCCAAGTGTAATTGCATTGAAAAGTTATATTAAGCCTCAATCAAATCCTAATTTTACAAGATTTAATGTTTTCCTAAGAGATAAGTTTTCATGTCAATACTGTGGTAGTGACAAAGAATTAACATTTGATCATTTGTTACCACGATCAAAAGGAGGAAAAACAAATTGGGATAATGTTGTTACAGCGTGTTCATCTTGTAATGTTCAAAAAGGTGGAAGACTACTTAAATTTTCTGGTATGAAATTAAGCCAGAAGCCTTTTCAGCCAACTACTGAAGATCTTCACAAAAATGGTAAAAATTTTCCACCTAATTATTTACATAAGAGTTGGATTGATTATTTGTATTGGGATGTTGAGTTAGAACCTTAACTAATACTTTTCAGAAATTGTAATTGCTATTCTTGAGCTAGTTTTAATTACTTTATCTAAAATTGAATAAAATCCTTCTTTAGTCGCACCATTATCATATGCTATATCTTTATGATGAAGTTCATCCTCTCTAAACTTAACTATCTTTTTTTTTAATTCCTTTTCATCATCTTCTATTCTATTTATTTGATTTTGATAATGTTCATCAATTACCTCTTCAACAGAGGCTGTACAAAGCATTGCAGCCTTAGTTCCGAGAATAGTTGATCCAAAACCAAGACCAACACCTAATAAGTCCCACAAAGGTAAAAATTTAGTTGGTTTTATATTTCTTTTTTTAATTTCTTTGTCAAAAAATTCTGCATGTTCTTTTTCATGTTTTTTCATCTCTTCAATCTGATTTTTTAATTTATCATTTTTCATGAATGTTTTTAAAGCTAATAATTGACCTTCATAAATTTTAATAGCCCCCCTCTCTCCCGCGTGATCAACTCTTATAAACTGTTCTAGTAGTCTTTTATCTGTTTTTTTCATATTTAAGTATTACCATTGATATAATCATAATTAATCCTGATATAAGTACATTAATAGTCGCAAGAGAAAAACCTAAGATTTTAAATGTTACATCCTTACAATTCGGTACTATTTCATTTAATGATTTGAGTAAATCTTCTTTGTTAGTAATGTTCAGATTATTTGCAGAACATCCTGAAAATTCTGGAAAAACATTATTTTCTATTCCAAAGTGATAACCAGACAACATTAAACTTATTAAAAATGTTGTAGACAAAAGATAGAGCCAAAGATTTTGCTTTAAATTTGTATAACCAAAATAACAAATAAATATTGCAATAATGTATGGAAACCTTTGATATACACATAGTTTACAGGGTTTTGCTCCCAAAATAAATTCAATATAAACCGCACTTACCAAAGTAAAAATACTTACAAAAGCTACAGCTAAGAAAAAGTTTTTTAATGACAGAATTGTTTTCATTTAATTACTGAAGTTGAGTAGAAATTTATAAACAAGATATGCTATGATTATTACAATTAAAGAAATTAAAATAGATACAGATAATAATCTTTTTTCAATAATTTTTTTCATTGTTGGGCCAAAGTTCCCTATTAAAAATGCAATTATAAAAAATCTAGAACCTCTTGTAATGATTGAGATCAATATAAAATAAATTATGTTAAAGTTAACAAAACCACTAGTAATGGTGAGCAGCTTAAATGGAACTGGCGTAAAGCCTGCTATAGCTAAAAGTGTAATCCAAGCAATGACACCTCCCTCAGAGGATACTTTATCTTTTAAAAAAGAGGTATTATCTACACCATATAACTCAAATATTTTTATGCCTATTTCATTAAAGAAAACATATCCAATAAAGTAGCCTAAGCAAGCTCCGAGAACAGAACCAATTGTAGCAATTAATGCAATTTTTAACCATTCTTGCTTTTTAGCTATAGTCATTGGAATAATTAGTACATCAGGTGGTATTGGAAAAATAAAACTTTCAATAAAAGAAAAAAAACCTAAAAATGATTTAGAATTTTTATGCCCTGCTAGTTTTATAGATTTTAAATAAAGTTCCTTAAACATATTTACTTTTAATACAATAATTCTTCTTATACTATTATTTTATAAACAAAATAATGATAAATAAAATAGGGCGAATGGCGGAACTGGTAGACGCGTTGGACTCAAAATCCAATAGTAGCAATACTGTGAGAGTTCGAGTCTCTCTTTGCCCACCAAAAAGATATGAAACTAAGCAGTATTAATAATTTATTAGAATTATTCTTTATTCAATATGACAAACAATTAGATAAAAATAAAATTTTATTATCTTCACTTAAGGAGCCAAAAAAAAAATATAGTTGGCACGAAACTTGCCAGTCAATAACTAAATTGTCCAATGAATTAAAAAAATATGTGAGTAAAGGAGATAGATGTTTACTAATTTCTGAAAATAGACCTGAATGGTTTATTTCTGATTTATCTATTATGCTATCAGGTTCAATAACAGTTCCTGCATATACAACATATGCCGAAAGGGATTATGAGTATATAATAAATGATTGTTCCCCATCAGTAATATTTGTTTCAAACACAGAGCAATTTAACAAAGTAAAAAATATAATTAGAAGTAAAAAATTTATTAAAAAATTATTTTCTTTTGATGATTTAGAAAATGTAAATCAAAATGAGTATCAAAATATAAATAAATTATTTTGCGATTTAAATAATTTAAATAATAATTTCAAAACTAATATAAATAGAAATGATCCTGCTTGTATAATTTATACTTCTGGGACTCAAGGAAACCCAAAAGGAGTTATTTTGAGCCATGGAGGTATTTTAAATAATTGTGAAGGTGCAATTGAAATTTTAGAACCATTAATAAAAAAAGATCAAACAAGATTTTTGACCTGGTTACCGTTATCCCATTCTTATGAGCACACAGTTCAGTTTGTTCAAATTACGGTTTCAGCTAGAGTATTTTATGCAGAGAGTATTGAAAAATTAATTCAAAATATGAAAGATTGTAGTCCAGAAATTATGACCGCAGTACCAAGATTTTATCAAAATCTTTATCAAAAAATAAATGCAAGTTTTAGCAAAGCAACTGGATTTAAAAAAATATTAGTTCAAAAAATGCTTAATCTTGGACTAAAAAAAATTAAAAAAGAACCACTTAATTTAATTGAAAAAATTCAGGATAAAATTTTAGAGAAAATTGTAAGAAAAAAAATAAAGTCCCAATTCGGAGGCTCTCTTAAAACTTTCGTTTCTGGAGGAGGAGCTCTTGATAAAGAAGTAGGTTTTTTCTTAAATGCTATAGGTTTACCTACACTACAAGGTTATGGTCTAACTGAAACATCTCCAGTAGTGAGCTGTAACCCAATAAATGATATTAGAGTAGAAACAGTTGGACCTCCATTTAAAGGAAATCAGGTAAAAATTGCTGAGGATGGAGAAATCCTAGTCAAAGGTGAAAATGTAATGCTTGGATATTGGAATAATAAAGAAGAAACAGATAAAGTATTAAAAAATGGATGGCTTCATACAGGTGATATAGGAGTTTTTGATAATAATTATTTAAAAATCACAGATAGAAAGAAAGATATTTTGATTACACCAGGTGGAGATAATATTTCACCATTAAAAATTGAAAATGAATTAATTAATTCTGGGATAATAGATCAAGCCATAGTTTATGGAGATAATAAACCATATCTTGTTGCATTGTTAGTACTTAATGAAGAAAAAAAAACTTTAAAAGAAGAAGAAATTAAACAAGAAATAGAAAAAGTTAATAAAAAATTATCTAAAATAGAAAATATTAAAAAATTTTTTACAATTAATGAAAAATTTTCAATTGAAAATGGAATGTTGACACCAACTTTAAAGTTAAAAAGATTTAAAATTATACAAAAACATAAAAATTCTTTTGAAAAACTTTATTAAATTATATTGTTTAACATTGTTTATTAATCGCTATTTATCTAACTTTTTTAAGTTTTCTTAAAAAAATAAAAAAAAATAATTTTTTTTAAAAAAATGTCTTCAATTAAAGAATTGACATAACTATTCAAAAAAAATAAAAAAGTACTTAACAAACGAATCATAAAGATTCGTAAAAAAAGGGAGCTAAAAATGGCTAAAAGAAGAAAAAAAGCTAAAAAAGCTAAGAAGAAAGCTAAGAAAGCAAAAAAAAGAAGAAGAAGAAGATAGTTTAGTATTCTTTTTAACTTATTACGCTTCTCATGGCGTCTGCGTGGGAAGCGTTTTTTTTATTCTGCTTCTTGAATTATTTCTGGATTAGGTTCAATTTTTTCTGGAACACTTGTAGTTGCCTGAACATCTTTATTTAAATTTCTTTTTAAAGCTTTATCTATTTTTTTTTGTGTATCCTCTAAAGATGCTCCAATTACTATCTGAAATTCTGTAAGCAACCTGTCATAAGCTTTTTCAAATAATTGTCTTTCTGAATATGACTGGTCTATCATTATATCATCACCCTTGTTTAAATCCCTAACTACTTCTGCTAACTCATAAATTTTTCCAGAAGAGATTTTAGCTTCATATTCTTGAGCCCTTCTGCTCCACATAGATCTTTTTATTTTAGGCTTACTCTTTAAAATACTAATACATTTGTTAACCTGATTAATTGTTGCTAATGGTCTCAAGTTAGACTGTTTATTAACAGGCACCATTCCATTTGCTTTATCTTTTTCAAATTTCAATACGTAAGTTTCGACATCGATGCCACCAATATTTATTTTTTTAAATTCAGTAATTTGACCAACACCATGTTTAGGATAAACAACATAATCTTTAATTTTATACTCTCTTTTTTCTGAACCTTGAACTTTTATTTTTTTTATTTCAGGTTTTTGTTCGTTAATTTTTGAGATCTTTAAATTATCATTTTTAATTTCTTTTTGATCTTTGGTATTTTTCGCTTTTAAAGATTTTACTTTTTTTATCTTACTTTTTTTAACAATAACTTTTTTTATCTTAGGTTTTTTTTCAATTAAAGTTTTTTTTATATTTTTTTTTACTTGCTTTTTTACTTTTTTTTTCTTAAATGTTTTCGTCAAAATACTTTTTAAATTTATCTTTTTCATTTTTGAATTTTTCGTTATTTTTAGGTGGATCTTTTTTTTCTGTAATATTTGGCCATATTTCTGAGTACTTTGTGTTGATCTCTAACCATTTTTCATTTCCATCTTCAGTATCTGGAACTATCGCATCAACAGGACACTCTGGTTCACAAACGCCACAATCTATACACTCATCTGGTTTAATTACAAGCATATTTTTTCCTTCATAAAAGCAGTCTACAGGACAAACTTCTACACAGTCCATTAACTTACATTTAATACACTTTTCATTAACTAAGTATGTCATTTATTTATTTAATTTTTCTTTAACTCTTTCTTTAATATCACCAACTTTTTTTTTATTTAAATATAGTAGGCCTGTTAATCTTCTCATTAAATTTTCCTCATACATATCAGAATTTCCGTCTGAATAAACAACTGTCCAAAGTGCCTCAATAATTTTTTCTTTATCTACTTCCTCCATATTTTTGACCTCTTTAGTAAAGTCTAGAATTTGATTAGAATTACTCTCATTTTTTTCTGCAATACTAATAATATTTTCAATATTTTCTTTTTTAGCTCCCAATTCTAAGATTGTTTTACTTACAATTTCTTTCTCTTTTGCAGTGTAGTTTTGATCAATTTTTGCAATATGTATAAGCAAAGAAGCCACTTTAGAAAAAATATCTTCATCATTATTATGATTTATATTTTTATTTTTGAAAAAACTAAACATTATTTAAAACTAATTTTATTCAAAACTTCAAAAGGATTATCTGATTTTATATTTTTAAATTTATTAATTTTTTTCATTTTTCTTGGAATATATTTAATAAAAGTATCATTTTCTTTTTCAAAAGATTTGTAGTTCAAATATTTTATAAGATTAATAAAATTTTCTTTACTACAGCCAAGTAAATTTAATAATTCAGGAATTAATTTAATTTCTTTGTCTTTAGACTGAAAATTATAAAGCTTTATAAATAGTCTTTCTAAAATATCGATTCTTACAAAAAATCTATCAAATTTTTCAAAGCCGCTTAAGAGCATAATATTTTTATCCTTAATATCTTTACTTTCCAAAAAATTTAATCCAAACGTTGGTGGTTTAAATTTAAGATTAACCTGATTGTAATTTTTCCACAATAATATTCTAAATGAAACTATACTCGGTTTGAACATTTTAAATAAAAAAATATGATATCTTCCAAATTTAACACCAAGTTCCCTTAAAATTTTTCTATCATCTTGACTAATTTTTTTTAAAAAATCTGTAACTTCCTCTCTTTTTACAACACCATTATTTTCATAAAGATGATATGCAAGAGCTCTTATTTGTGGATTTTTTTGTTTTAAATATTTTAAATCCATTAAATTTTTGAGTTCATTACTTATTTTTTCAAGGATCCATTTTTCTAAAAAATCAGAGAGCTTTTTTTGATCTGAAGTATCAATCATATCATCAATAATTAAACTGACTCCTGGATTCAAGTAATCGACTCCTGGTAAAAGTTTAGCTATTGGAAATTTTCCCCAATAAATTTTGAAATCATCTTTGAGTTCAATTAGTTGATTATTAATTATATCATTAATTCTTTTATTAATTTCTGGACCAACGTTTTGTCTTGCTGCTTTTTTTAATGATTTTATATCTGTCTCTAGTGCTCCAGTTTTTAAATCTAGTTCTAACTTCAGAGCCTTTAGCGTTCCTATATACTGATTATTTATTAAAACCTTTTCTTCATTTTCAATTTTTGTATGAAATGTTATATCTTGTTTTAATCCTCTTGCTAGGACACTTGCCCTTTCATCAATAAAACTTTTTGTTAATTCTTCATGTAGTCTATCAGAAAGCTTATCCTCAATATATTTAGTTCTTTCAATCCAATAATCTTGATTTTCAACCCAATTAGACTTGTTTGAAACATAAGCCCATGTTCTTACATTTGCAATTCTATTTGATATAGAGTCGACATTTCCATCCATTTTATCAACTAATGCCAATTGTTCCTTCATATAGTTATTGGAAATTTTTCCAGGTTTTTCTCTTAAAAAATTAAAAACTTTACCCACTATTTCAATATGATTACCATATGTTTTTTTTGAAAAATCTGGGATCTGACAACATTCCCATAATAATTTTAGTTCATTTTCATTATTAAATAAGCTTAATTTTTCACTATCTTTAAGAATATGTTTTAAAACTTTTTCGTCTTCACATTCATTAATTCTTTTTAACCAAGATTTATTTGGTCTTTCATCTAAAGATTTTATCAATGATTTTCCGTTATTAAAATTAAGATTAGAATTACGCCAAAATATTGTATGGATATTATCAAATTTATGATTTTCTAATAGTTCTATCTCTTCCGCATTAATTTTTTCACAGTCTCCCGTGATCCCAAAAGACCCATCAGTTAAATATCTTCCTGCTCTTCCAGCAATTTGACCTATCTCAGCTAAATTCAATCTCCTTAACTTCCTTCCATCATATTTTCTTAAATTTGAAAAATAGACATTATCAAGGTCCATATTTATACCCATACCTATCGCATCAGTAGCAACTAAGTAATCAACATCACCAGACTGATATAATAGTACTTGTGAGTTTCTTGTTTTTGGACTTAATGATCCCATTACAATTGCTGCACCACCTTTTTGTCTTCTTATTAATTCTGCTATTGCATAAACATCTTCTGAGGAAAAGGCTATAATTGCGGTTTTTCTCTCGATTCTTGAAATTTTTTTGTGACCAACAAAACTTAATTTAGATAATCTGTTTTTATTTATGTATTCTATTTCGCTATCAAGTTTTTCTAATATTATTTTAATTGAATTAGAACCCATAAACATTGTAGATTTTTCACCTCTAAGATTTAACAATCTATCTGTAAATATGTGACCTCTTTCATGATCAGTACACATTTGTATTTCATCAATACCTACAAATTCTAAATTTTTATCCACAGGCATAGACTCAACTGTACACAAATAATATTTTGCATTTAAAGGAATAATTTTTTCTTCTCCAGTTATCAAAGCTACTTTATTTTTATCTATTTTTTTAATTACTTTGTCATAAACTTCGCGAGCTAATAACCTTAATGGAAAACCAATCATTCCAGATTGAAATGAAAGCATTGTTTCGATAGCTTGAAAAGTTTTTCCTGTATTTGTAGGTCCTAATAGGGCGGTAATTTTGTTTATTGGCATTTCTATCTTTGGTATATATTTTTTTTTTGATACTATATATTGTTATCCTAAAAGAACAAAAATAGTCTAAAACATGACCGAATCATATCTGAAAAAGTTCTCATTTGATTTTTTTATTTAATTAAGAGTAACACAATTTAAGATAATTCAATATATAATATTTTCAAACATTGAGTATGAAATTAAATTAAAAACTATTATTTGTTCTTTTCCAAACCCCAGAGCCTAAAGCGATAATTTTATTTTTCGATTTAATTTTACAACTTGCAAAAACAAGAGAATTTGTAATTTTTTCAATCTTTACCTTTCCTATAATTTCATCTCCTATTTTGGTCGATCCAATGAATTTTATATCCAAAGATATTGTTACAAAAATATTATTTTTATTAGCTCGATGTACTCCAGTGCCTATACCCGCATCGATGATAGAGGCTATATAACCACCATGAGTTATTCCAGCTCTATTTAAATGATTTTCATTAATTTTTGTTTTAAATTCACTTTCTGTTTCAGATATTACTTTGAAAAGTAAACCACCGTTGTGCTTCATAAATCCAGAATGCGTACTTATTTGCTCATAATCACTCATTTTAAAGAAATATAGTTAGGAGAATTAATAAAAAAACTATTATAATGAAAAAGTATATTACTGATTTTTCTAAAGATATTTTCATATTCAATATTTTTGGTGGGCCGCGAAGGACTTGAACCCTCAACCTCAGAGTCCGTAGCTCTGCGCTCTATCCAATTGAGCTAGCAGCCCTTTTTCTAATATAGTTTAATAAAGATAATTTTAAACAATAATCAACAATTATTTAAACTATCTTATGCTTTTTTTTCAATAAACACATTTGTATCCACAGTTTTCCATCAATATTATGAATTTTATTATTTATTGTGAATTTTTTTATGTAATTCCTGATTTTTGTTAACATAGAAAAATTAACACATTTAAGATTGACTAAAAAAGGATATAATTGTGTCAAAAATTTAACTTATAATGAGCAATAAAATAACGGTTCCTGATATTGGCGATTTTGAGAGTGTAGAGATCATAGAAATTTTAGTAAAAAAAGGGGATCAAATAAAAAAAAATGACTCCATTGTTACTTTAGAAAGTGATAAATCGAGTGTTGAAGTGCCCTCTACAGATGAGGGAACCGTTGAAAGCGTAAATGTAAATATAGGAGATAAAGTTTCAAAAGGCGATGTACTTATTTCACTTTTAGGAAATTCAAATCAAAAAGAAGAAGTTGAAAAGCTTCCAGTTGATACAGAAAATATCATTAAAGAGGCAGAGTCAAATTTAGTATATGATAAAAAGGAAACAACCGAAACAAAAACGGATAAAAAAATTGAAACTTTTGATATACCAGTAAAAAAAGATCCAGTAATAAAAGTAGTCAAAAAAGATGGAGATATAGATCCTATAGAAACAAATGAGTGGTTAGAATCATTGTCATCAGTTTTAGAAAACGATGGAAAGGAAAGAGCTCAATATCTAATTAAACAACTAATTGAATACTCATATAAAAAAGGATCAGATTTAATTCTTTCAAGAAATACTCCTTATATAAATACAATTAAACCTGAAGAACAAGCCCAATCTCCTGGGGATCAAAATTTGGAGAGAAAAATTAGATCTTTAATTAGATGGAACGCGGCGGCAATGGTTGTGAGAGCAAATAAAAAAAATCCTGAGCTTGGCGGACATATAGGTACATTTGCATCTGCAGCAACATTATATGATGTTGGAATGAACCACTTTTGGAGAGCAAAGAATAATAAATTTGGTGGAGATTTAATCTATTTTCAAGGTCACAGCGCCCCAGGCATGTATGCAAGAGCTTTTCTAGAGGGAAGAATTAATGAAAAAGAAATGGATCGTTTTAGACAAGAAGTTAAACCAGGAGGACTTTCATCTTATCCACATCCATGGTTAATGCCAAAGTTTTGGCAATTCCCAACTGTATCAATGGGACTTGGTCCAATAATGTCAATTTATCAAGCTAGATTTAATAAATATTTAATAAATAGAGGTTTATTGAAAGATGAAGGAAGAAAGATATGGTGTTTTCTTGGGGATGGTGAAACTGATGAACCAGAGTCCCTAGGAGCTATTGGCTTAGCTGCTAGAGAAAAATTAGATAATCTAATATTTGTTATTAATTGTAATCTTCAAAGATTAGATGGACCAGTGAGAGGAAATGGAAAAATTATCCAAGAACTTGAGGGAATTTTTAGAGGGGCTGGCTGGAATGTTTTAAAAGTAATTTGGGGCTCTTACTGGGACCAATTATTAGCTAAAGATAATTCAGGTTTATTAATTAAAAGAATGGGAGAGGCTGTAGATGGAGAGTACCAAGCTTTTAAAGCTAAAGGAGGGTCTTACGTAAGAGAAAAATTTTTTGGAAAATATCCTGAATTATTAGAATTAGTATCACAGATGACAGACAGAGATATTTGGAAATTAAATAGAGGGGGTCATGATCCACACAAAGTTTATGCTGCTTATCACTCTGCTATGGAAAACAAAGGAACTCCAACTGTAATTTTAGCAAAAACCATTAAAGGTTATGGAATGGGAAAGTCGGGTGAAAGCATGAATACAACGCACCAACAAAAAAAATTAGATGAAGAAGATTTATTATATTATAGGGATAGATTTGATGTACCTTTAACAGACGAGCAAGTAAAAAACATTCAATATTATAGACCAGATGAGAATTCTCCAGAAATTAAATATTTGAAAGAATGTAGAATTAAACTTGGTGGGTATTTACCTGAAAGATCATCTTTTGCTAAAGCGATAAAAACACCACCAAAAGATATTTTTGATAAAATGAAAGAGTCTACTGGTGAAAAGGAAATGTCTACTACTATGGTTTTAGTTAGAATGTTAACCAGTTTAATGAGAGATAAAAATGTTTCACCTCGATTAGTTCCAATTATTCCAGACGAAGCAAGAACATTTGGAATGGAGGGATTTTTTCAAAAAATTGGAATTTATGCTCATGAGGGACAGAAATATGAACCTGTTGATTCTGAACAATTAAGTTCATATAGAGAGGATATTAAAGGTCAAGTTTTAGAGGAAGGTATAAATGAAGCTGGAGCAATGTCGTCTTGGATAGCAGCAGGTACAGCTTATACAAATCATGATATTTCAATGATCCCTATATATATTTTTTACTCTATGTTTGGATTTCAAAGAACAGGTGACTTTGTTTGGGCTGCAGGTGATAATCAAACTAGAGGTTTCTTAATTGGAGCAACTGCAGGAAGAACAACTCTAGCAGGTGAAGGATTGCAGCATGGTGATGGCCATAGCCATATTCTATCATCTGTAGTTCCTAATTGTATTTCTTATGATCCTACATTTGGATATGAATTAGCTACAATTTTTAGAGAAGGTTTGAAAAGAATGTATGAAAATAAAGAAAACATTTTTTATTATATTACAACAATGAATGAAAATTATCCTCATCCAGAGATGCCAAAAGGTAAAGATATTGAGGAAGGAATCTTAAAAGGCATGTATAAATTTAAAAGTTATAACAAAAATAAAAAAACGAAAATTCAATTATTAGGCTCAGGTGCTATTTTACGAGAAGTAATTGCAGCAGCAGAAATTTTAGAGAGAGATTATAAAATTGATAGTAATGTTTGGAGTGTTACAAGTTTTAGTGAATTAAGAAGAGATGCAATAGAAATTGAAAGATTTAATTTGTTAAATCCAGATGAAAAACCAAAAAAAAGTTTTCTTGAGCAGTGTCTTTCATCTGAAGATGGTCCGATTTTGGCATCATCAGATTATATGAGATTAAATTCTGATCAAATTAGACCATATTTAGAAAAAAGCTTTTATTCATTAGGAACTGATGGATATGGAAGAAGTGATACTAGAAAAAACTTAAGAAAATTCTTTGAGGTAGATAAAGAGCATATAGTAGCATATTCACTAAGTGTATTAGCAAAGGAACAGCTTGTGCCATCAAAATATGCTGAAGAGGCAATAAAAAAATATAATATTGATCCAGAAAAACCTATACCTACAAAATTATAAAATGTCAGATACAAAAAAAGTTCCAGCAAGTCCTAAAGTGAGAAAGTTTGCTAGAGAACTTGGTGCTAATATAAATGAAATTATTGGTTCAGAAAGAGGTGGAAGAGTAACTGAAAAAGATATTAAAATTTTTATTAATTCAAAAGTAAAAAATAAACCTCAAATAGATAAACCAAATTTGAAATCAGAATTTGAACATTCTGATTTTGGTGATATCGAAATAAAAGAAATACCACGAGTAAAAAAAATCGCAGCACCTCATTTATCAAATTCTTGGAATACCATTCCTCATGTTACTCATCATGATGATATAGATATTACTGAATTAGAGGATTTTAGATCTAATTTAATTGATAGCATATCAGGAGAAAAAATTAAAATTACGCCTTTGGCTTTTATAGCAAAAGCTTTAACCAATAATTTAAAGAAATTTCCTACCTTCAATTCATCTATAGATAATATTGATAATGGCAAAATAACAATTAAAAAGTATTTTCATATTGGTATAGCTGTAGATACACCTCATGGATTAATGGTACCAAAGGTTAGAAATGTTGATAAAAAAAAAATAAAAGAAATTGCAACAGAACTTAAGGAGATCAGTGATTTAAGTAGAAAATTAAAAATAAATAAAAAAGAATTTTTTGGAGGATCAATTACAATTACTAGTTTAGGCGGAATTGGAGGCACTTACTTTACTCCAATAATTAATTTTCCAGAAGTGGCAATATTAGGAATAGGTAGGTCTTATAAAAAACAAATATTTATAAATAATAAATTTTTAGCAAGAACTGTATTACCTATATCTCTATCATACGATCATAGAATAATAGATGGAGCTGAAGCGGCAAAATTTTGTAATGCCTTAAAAGAAAGTTTAGGAAAAAATTTTGCTTATAATCTAGCTTTTTAATTTATGTCAAAATCTATATCTTTACTAAGTGCACTAGTATGTACTTTTATTTGGGGAACAACTTTTATAGCTCAGGATACTGGAATGGAGTTAATTGGACCGTATGTTTTTAATGGTATTCGATTTTTTGTAGGATTTCTAGCACTTATTCCCTTTTTTTTAATCTTTGAAATAAAAAAAATCAAAAAGGAAATAAATAAAGATAAAAATTTTTTCTTAGTAAATGTTTTTTTGGTAGGCCTCTTTCTTTTTGGAGGTACTGTATTCCAACAGATTGCATTATTATATACAGATGTTGCTAATGCTGCGTTTTTTACTATTTTTTATGTACCGATGGTACCTATAATAATATTTTTTCTTTATAAATTTACAATTCATTGGAGTGTTTGGCCTTCTGTAATTTTATGTGTAATAGGTGGATATCTATTAACTGATTTTTATAATGCAACAGTAAGACTAGGTGATTTATTAGTAATTATTGGAGCTTTGTTCTGGAGTTTACATATAATTTTTATAGCAAAGGTAATTGATAAATTTGATATACCAATTTTTATTGGAATAGTACAAACCTTGGTAGTTTCTTTTTTTTCGATTATTTTGGCATTAGTTTTTGAGGAATTTGTTTTTTCCAATATTCTAGCTCAGAAAACACAAATTTTATATGCTGGAATATTATCAGCTGGAATTGCTTTTGTACTACAAATATATGCACAAAAAAATATTACACCTGCTCCTGCTGCTATAATTTTTTCTTTGGAGGGTGTAATTGCAACACTTGCAGCTTGGATTTTGCTAAGCCAATATCTTAATATAAATAATATATTAGGATGTTTATTCATTCTGATTGGAGTTTTGTTTTCTCAATTAGCTCCAGAATTTAAAAAAATTAATTTAAAATTATCAAAAAAATTATAAAAGATAATATTATTCTATATATAACAAAAATTTTTAAAGTAAATTTTTGTACATAAATTAATAAATATTTAATAGTTAAGTAAGAAAATAAAAAAGAAAGAATAATTGAAAATATTAACAAAAAATTAATATGAATACTTTCATTTATTATATCTTTTATAGACAGTACGCTTGCACCTAGCAGAGCTGGTATAGATAGAAAAAATGAAATCTTTAGCGAGTCTTCTCTGTTAAAATTAAGCATTCTTCCAATTGTAATTACTACCCCAGACCTACTTACTCCAGGTATTAAAGACAAGGTTTGAATTGTACCTATAATTAAAATATTTTTTGTGTTTAGATCATATTTAAAGTTTTTTGAGACTTTAGATTTATCTGCATAGTACAAAAGCAAACCAAAAATTAGTGTTGTCCAGGCAATTACTTCAACATTTCTAAATATATTAATAATACCTGAGTAAAAAAGAATATAACCAATTATTACTAGCGGTGTTGATCCTATAATAATTAATTTTAAAAGTTCTTTGTTATTTCTTAAATTCAGTAGTTCATTTCTAAAATAAAACACTATTGCAATTAAAGAACCTAAGTGAAGGCCTACATCGAATATTATAGACTGATTAGAAAAACCAAAAAACTGTGATAAGATAATTAGATGGGCAGATGAGCTGACAGGTATAAATTCAGAAATTCCTTGAACTATAGCTAAAAAGGATGCTTGAAAATAATCTGTTATCATTAATTACTCTTCCTAAACAATTTATAATCAAAATAAAGCAATTACATGAATGCATAACAGCCATGCGGTTTATGTAAAAAGGGCTTATAAATTGGTTATTTTATCAAATAAGGGACAGCTTTTATTACCTATTTATCTATTTATCTCTGAGAATTATGCTATATGTTGCATCCCAAATGTCTGAAAAAATGTTAAAATTCACTAAATTAGGTCAACAAAACCCACCTAAAAGGGAAGTTTTGGAGAGAAAAGAGGATTTTAAAGAGATATACAATGAATTTATCAATCAAAAAGCAAAAGAACAGTCAAGCAGATGTTCTCAGTGCGGGGTTCCTTTTTGCCAAGTACACTGTCCATTAAGTAACAATATTCCTGATTGGTTAAAACTTACAGCTGAAGGAAGGCTCCAAGAAGCATATGAACTTTCTCAAAGCACTAACAATATGCCTGAAGTTTGTGGCAGGATTTGTCCTCAAGACAGACTATGTGAAGGTAACTGCGTTATTGAGCAGTCAGGTCATGGTACAGTTACTATAGGTTCAATAGAAAAGTTTATTACAGAAAATGCTTGGGAAAAAAATTGGGTAAAACCAATTAAATTAAAATCTGAAAAGAATCAATCTATAGGGATAATAGGAGCTGGTCCTGCTGGTCTTGCATGTGCAGAACAACTAAGAAAAGAGGGTTACCAAATTACTGTATATGACAGATATGATCGTCCTGGTGGATTATTAATTTATGGAATACCTAATTTTAAGTTAGAAAAATTTGTTGTTGAGAGAAGAACAAATTTACTTAAGGAAAGTGGGATTAAATTTATTCAAAATTTTGAAGTTGGAAAGAATATGTCTTTAAAAGAATTGAGAAAAAAACATGATGCCATTTTAATTGCAACTGGAGTTTACAAACCTAGAGAGATCGAAATTCCAGGAAGCGATCTTGAAAATATTTTTCCAGCAATGGATTTTTTAACTGCTTCGAATAAAAAAGGTTTGGGAGATAAAGTTGAACAATTTGATAATGGAACTTTAAATGCAGAAGGTAAAGATGTGATAGTAATAGGCGGTGGTGATACTGCCATGGATTGTGTTAGAACTTCAATAAGACAAAATGCAAAATCAGTAAAATGTTTATATAGAAGAGACAAGAAAAATATGCCAGGTTCTGCAAGAGAAGTATCAAATGCTGAAGAGGAAGGTGTAGAATTTATCTGGCTGTCTGGACCAAAAAAATTTGAAGGTGTAAACAAAATAGAAAATTTAATAGTAAATAAAATGATATTAGGTGATCCAGATGAAACTGGAAGAAGAAAACCTATAGTTGATGAAAACTCAGAATTTAAATTAAAAGCTGACATGGTAATAAAAGCACTTGGATTTGACCCAGAGGATTTACCTTACTTATTTAATGAGAAAGAGCTTAGGGTAAGTAAATGGGGAACAGTTAAAATAGATTTTAATTCTATGGAAACAAATTTACCTGGAGTTTTCGCAGCAGGAGATATTGTGAGAGGTGCTTCATTAGTTGTTTGGGCTATTAAGGATGGAAGAGATGTAGCAAATTCAATAAATGAATACCTAAAATCAAAAATAGAAAATAAAAAAATAGTAGCATGAAAAATTTGAGAAAAAAGAACCAAAAATTATTAAAGGATAACCATGTTTATTATGAAAACCAAGAGCATGATGCATGTGGAGTAGGTCTGGTTGCTTCTACCGAAGGAAGAAAATCTAGAAAAGTTGTTGAATATGGAATTGAAGCACTTAAAGCTGTTTGGCATCGTGGTGCAGTTGATGCAGATGGAAAGACTGGTGACGGAGCTGGAATTCATATTGAAATACCACAAGATTTTTTCATAGAAAAAATAGAAAATACTGGTCATAAGCATGATAACAGTGAAGTTTGTGTAGGAATGATTTTTCTTCCAAGAAATAACTATTCGGCCCAGGAACAATGTAGAACTATCATAGAAAGTGTACTAACAAAAAAAGATTTTAATATTTATGGCTGGAGACAAGTCCCAGTAAATCCGAGTGTACTCGGTGAAAAAGCTGAAATTACAAGACCTGAAATTGCTCAAGTGCTATTTAAACATAATGATAGATCCAAAATTGGCAAAAATTTAGAAGTAAAATTATATGAGGCAAGAAGAATTATTGAGAAAGAAGCATCGAAGAACAATTTAAATAATTTTTATATTTGCTCGTTCAGTTCTAAATCTATTATTTATAAAGGAATGTTTCTTGCTGAGGCTTTGTCTGATTTTTATATTGATTTAAATGATAGCAGATTTATTTCTAGATTTGCAATTTTCCATCAAAGATTTTCCACAAATACTGCTCCAAGTTGGGATTTAGCTCAACCATTTAGGTCAATAGCTCACAACGGAGAAATTAATACTTTAAAGGGAAATATAAACTGGATGAAAATACATGAACAAGAAATGTTTAGCCCTTTATTTGATGATATGGAGAATCTCAAACCAGTAATACCTCCAGGCAATTCTGATTCAGCATCTTTAGATAATGTTTTTGAACTATTAAATATTTCCGGTCAATCAGCTCCATTAGCTAAACTAATGTTAATCCCTGATGCGTGGTCAAAAAAAAGTAAAATTTTATCAAAAGATCAACAACAACTTTTTAATTTTTTAAATAGTACTATGGAACCTTGGGATGGACCTGCTGCAATTGCAGCAACAGATAACGAATGGGCGATTGTGGCGAATGATAGAAACGGACTTAGACCTTTAAGATATTCCATTACAAAAGATAAATTATTATTTGCAGGGTCAGAAACTGGTATGATAGAATTTAACGAAAAGTTAATACTTTCTAAAGGTAGATTAGGACCAGGTGAAGTACTTGGAGTGAGATTAGAAAAAGGAAAAATTTTTAAAAACAATCAAATTAAAAATTTTTTAGCTAAAGAATATAAACATTTTAATAATCAAATTATTGACCTAGATAAAAAATTCATAGTAAAAAATGAAAAAAGTTTATTTCAAGGTGAAGATTTGCGACATAAACAACATTCTTTTGGAATTAGTCTGGAAGATTTGGAATTAATTTTGCACCCAATGGTCGAGGATGCTAAAGAAGCAACTGGTTCTATGGGCGATGATACCCCTTTAGCAGTTTTATCAGATAAATATAGACCACTATATCACTTTTTTAGACAAAATTTTAGCCAAGTGACAAACCCACCAATCGATTCTCTTAGAGAAAACAAAGTAATGAGTTTAAAAACTAGATTTGGAAATTTAGGAAATATTTTAGACTTTAATAACCTCACAGAAAAAAATATTTATGTTTTAGAAAGTCCAATTTTATCTAATTCTCAATTTAATAATTTCTTAAATTATTTTGGTAATAATTATAAAATAATCGAATGTTTGTTTTCTAAAGAAGAGAACTTAGAAGACTCAATTAAAAGAATTAGGAAAGAGGCAGAAATTGCTGTTAGACAAGGAATTACTCAATTAGTTCTGTCTGATAAAAATGTATCAGAAGATATGCTTCCAATACCAATGCTTTTATGCGTTGGTGCAATAAACACTCATTTAATAAGACAAAAATTAAGAGGCTATGTCTCAATAAATATACAAACAGGGGAAGCTTTTGATACTCATTCTTTTGCTACTTTAATTGGTGTAGGAGCAACCACAGTCAATCCTTACTTGGCATTAGACAGTATTTTCAATCGTTATTCAAAAAATTTATTTGAAAAACTTACTTACGATGAATGTGTAAAAAAATACATTAATTCAGTTAATTCCGGGCTTTTAAAAATTATGTCAAAAATGGGTATCTCAGTAATTAGCTCTTATAGAGGAGGATGCAACTTTGAAACAGTAGGACTTAGCAGGTCTATTGTTAACGATTATTTTCCAGGAGTCTTATCTAAGATTTCAGGTATTGGATTAATGGGTATAGAAAAAAAAGTTAGATCAAATCATAAAATAGCTTTTGAAAATAAGACCAATGTACTTCCTATAGGTGGATTATATAGATATAGAAAGAACGGTGAAACTCATCAATATCAAGGTAAGTTAATTCATTTATTGCAAACAGCAGTAACTAAAAATTCTTATGATTTATATAAAAAGTATGCCAAAGGTATTTATGATTTGCCTCCAATTAATCTAAGAGATTTAATTGATTTTAAAAAGGAAAAGTCAATTGATGTTAGTGAAGTTGAACCAATCGAAAATATTTTAAGAAGATTTGGAAGTGGGAGTATGTCACATGGAGCATTATCCAAAGAGGCCCATGAGACATTAGCTATAGCAATGAATAGAATTAAAGGTGCATCTTGCAGTGGAGAAGGAGGAGAGAATAAAAATAGATTTAAAGTTTTAAGCAATGGAGACTCCGCAAATTCTAGAGTTAAACAAATAGCTTCAGCTAGATTTGGAGTAACAATAGATTATTTAAATAATTGTAATGAAATTGAGATTAAGATAGCTCAAGGTGCAAAACCCGGAGAAGGTGGACAATTACCTGGTTTTAAAGTTACTCAAGAGATTGCACAATTAAGACATTCAACACCTGGAGTAACTTTAATTTCTCCTCCACCTCATCACGATATTTATTCAATAGAGGATCTTGCTCAACTAATTTATGATTTGAAACAAATCAATCCCAAAGCAAGAGTAGGAGTAAAACTTGTTGCCTCTTCAGGTGTTGGAACTATAGCAGCAGGTGTTGCAAAAGCAAAAGCAGATATAATTTTAATTTCAGGTCATAATGGTGGAACTGGAGCTACACCTCAAACAAGTGTAAAATATGTTGGAGTGCCCTGGGAAATGGGTTTAACAGAGGCAAATCAAGTTTTAACTCTTAATAATTTAAGACATTCTGTGACTTTAAGAACCGATGGTGGTATCAAAACTGGTAGGGATGTTGTAATTGCTGCCATGATGGGAGCTGAAGAATTTGGAATTGCTACAACAGCACTAGTTGCGATGGGATGTATAATGGTTAGACAGTGTCATTCAAACACATGTCCAGTTGGAGTTTGTACTCAGGATGAAGAATTAAGAAAAAAATTTAGTGGAACACCAGAAAAAGTTGTTAATTTATTCTCTTTTGTTGCTACAGAGGTAAGAGAGATTTTATCAGAACTAGGTTTTAAAAATTTAAATGAAATTATAGGAAGAACAGATTTGCTTAAGCAGATAAGCAAGGGATCTGCAAACTTAGACGATTTAGATTTAAATCCGTTGTTTGTACAGACTGATCCAGGTGACAATAAAAGATATTGTGAGGATAACTCTATTATTCAGGTGCCTGAAACAATTGATCAAAAAATATGGCCAGAAATTAAAGAATTAATTGATCGAAACGAGAGTATAAAAAACATATATCAAATTAAAAATACAGATAGAGCTGTTGGTACAAGGATATCATATGAATTGTATAAAAAGTTTGGAGAAAATAATTTAGATGAAAATAAAATTGTATTAAACTTTAAAGGTTCAGCAGGACAGTCTTTTGGTGCTTTTGGTATTAAAGGGCTCAAATTAAATTTAAAAGGTGACGCTAACGATTATGTTGCTAAAGGATTATCTGGTGCAACAATTTCAATAAAATTACAGGAAGAGAGCAATCTTATTTCAAATGAAAATACAATTATTGGAAATACTGTATTATACGGTGCTACCTCTGGTTATTTATTTGCTTCTGGTCAAGCAGGAGAACGATTTGCGGTTAGAAATTCAGGAGCTACATCTGTAATTGAGGGGTGTGATTCAAATGGTTGTGAATATATGACAGGTGGAAATATCATAATTTTGGGAGATGTAGGAGATAATTTTGCAGCGGGCATGACTGGTGGCATGGCATTTATATATGATAAAAAAAATGATTTTGAAAAGAAAGTAAATCCCGAAACAGTAATTTGGCAAAGACTAGAAACAGAGTATTGGGAAAGATTTTTAAAAAACTTAATTAAAAGGCATTTTGATGAAACAGACTCCATGATAGCAAAGCAAATTCTTGATAATTTTGATATTGAGAAAAATAATTTTTTTCAAGTGTGTCCAAAAGAAATGTTAAATAAATTAAAAAATCCTATTTCATTAAAAAATAATATTGAAATTGCTGTTTAATATTTTTTAGAGACTATAGAGTTTAATTCTTTGACAATTTTATTTAAATTCTTTTTAGATGACAAACTATGATCACCTTTTTTTATTATTAGTAATTTTCTTTTAGAATTTGGAAATATTTTCAAAACTTTTCTTGAAAAACTTACAGGGACTACTTCGTCCTTACTTCCATGTATCATCGTAACAATTATATTATAATTAATTTTTTTATTTAGAACCTTATTTTTTCTTCCATCTTTAATTAGTTGATATGATATTGGATATTCATAATTTCCATGTTTTAAGTTGTAAATTTTTTTTTTAATTATCTCTTTTTTCACTTTTTTTGAAAACTTTCTCCACATTAAGTATTCAAGAAATTCTGGTGCAGAACCTATGCCTAAAAACCCTACAATTTGTTTTTTAAAAATTTTAAATTGATTTATTGAAATCCATGATCCCATACTTGAACCAACCAAGATAAATTGTTTTTTTTTTATTATTTTTTTAATTACATATGATGTTTGATTAGACCATTTACTTATATTTCCTTTTGTAAATTCTCCAGATGATTTACCATGACCTGAATATTCTAATCCCAAAAAACCTATTTTTTTTGAATTACAAAACTTTAAAAAAGTACTTGGTTTTTTACCATCTAAATCGGACTTAAATCCATGTAAAAAAACTATGAAAGGTAATTTTATGTACTTATTCCTTAAAAATCTGATTTTTATATTAGGTGATACTTTTAAAAATTTAAATTTATTCATTAAAGTTTATATAGAGTAATTCTTAATATATAATCTTATCAAATGTCATCTAAAATAAAAGTTTTACAAGTTATTCCAAAATTAGGATATGGCGGAGCTGAGACTGGATGTTATGATTTAGCCCATTATCTAAACGAGCAAAGCGCTAAGTCTTATATAGTCACCAGTGGTGGCCCTCTTTTAAAATACATTGATAAAAAAAAAGTAAAATTAATTAGATTACCTGTGCAAAGTAAGAATCCAATTTTGATCATAATTAATGCAATAATAATAATTTTTTTAATTTTTTTATTTAGAATTAATATTGTACATGCAAGGAGTCGTGCGCCCGCATGGTCCTGTTTTCTTGCAACAAAAGTAACAAGAACAAAATTTGTTACAACATTCCATGGAACTTATAATTTTAAAAATTCTATGAAAAAATATTATAATTCCGTAATGGTAAAATCAGATTTAGTAATAGCAGGATCTAATTTTATTTTTTCACATATTAAGGAAAATTATTTGAATTATTTAAATAAAAACCAAAAATTATTAACAATATTTAGAGGTATAAATTTAGAATATTTTGACTCATCAAAAATTAAAAATAATGACGAGTTGAAGCTTATGAATGAATGGAAAATAGAAAAAACTTTAAGTTTTTATGAAAAAAAAATAATTCTTTTTCCAGGAAGACTTACATCATGGAAAGGTCATGAAATGTTTATTGAGTCTTTAAACATGTTCAAGCAAAAAAACCCAGATAAGTTATTTTTTGTCGTTATACTAGGAAGCGATCAAGGACGAAAAATTTACAAAAAAAAAATACAAAGATTGGTTGAACAGTATCGACTAATTAAAGATGTACTGTTTATAGAAAATTATAAAAATATGCCTTTAGCTTATAAAATTTCTGATATTGTTGTAAATTGCGCAATTGAACCAGAAGCCTTTGGGAGAGTTGCAGTTGAAGCTCAAGCTATGGAAAAAATAATACTAGCCAGTAATCTTGGAGGTGCTAAAGAAACAATTTTAGACAATAAAACTGGTTTTTTATTTAAAGCAAATGACTCCATTGATTTGACTAATAAGCTTTCACATATATTTGAACTTGATGAAACTACATTGAAATCTATGGGCAATGAGGGTAGAAAAAACGCAATTAATAAATTTAATGTTGAAAAAATGTGTTTTTCTACATATTCAGAATATAAAAAATTAATTAATGCTTAACATAACATTACCAGACGGAAAAAAATTAACCTTTGAAAAGAAAGTCTCGGGAATAAAGATTGCAGAAAAAATAAGTAAATCTTTAGCTAAAGATGCTTTGGTTATGGAAGTAGATGGAATATTAAAAGATCTTAGCTTTGAAATTAACAATGATTGTAATGTAAAAATTTTAACTTCAAAAGACAAAGATGGATTAGATACTATAAGACACGATACAGCCCATATTCTAGCAATGGCAGTTCAAGAATTATTTCCAGGTACTCAAGTTACTATAGGACCAACTATTGAAAATGGTTTTTATTATGATTTTTCTAGAAAAGATCCTTTTACAGAAAATGATTTAAACAAAATTGAAAAAAAAATGTCAGAAATAGTTGATAGGGATGAGCCTACTTATCGAGAAGTTTGGGATAGGGACAAAGCAATTTCGCATTTTAAAAAAATTGGAGAAAATTATAAATCTGAAATAATTAAAGATATCCCAAAGGGAGAAGAAGTATCAATTTATTTTCATGGGAAATGGCATGATCTATGTAGAGGACCCCACTTAACCTCTACTGGAAAAATTGGAAAGTATTTTAAATTAACTAAAGTTGCAGGCGCATACTGGAGAGGAGACTCTAATAATGAAATGCTTCAAAGAATTTATGGAACAAGTTGGTCAACCCAAAAACAATTAGATGATTATTTGAAAAGAATTGAAGAGGCTGAAAAAAGAGATCATAGAAAATTAGGAAAAGAAATGGATTTATTTCATTTTAGAGAAGAAAGTCCAGGAGCAGTATTTTGGCATGAAAAGGGTTGGAATTTGTTTCAGAAACTAATTTCTTACATGAGAGCAAAACAAGATGAAGCAGGATACAAAGAAATAAACACACCAGAAGTATTGGATAGATCCTTATGGGAAAAATCTGGTCATTGGGAAAAATTTGGCGCTAATATGTACACTTCTACTACACCTGATGAAAAAATATTTGCAATAAAGCCAATGAATTGTCCTGGATGTGTTCAAGTATTTAATCAAGGTTTAAAAAGCTATAGAGATCTACCTTTGAAAATGTCTGAATTTGGAAAGGTGCATAGATATGAACCTTCAGGTGCTCTTCATGGTCTTCTAAGAGTAAGGGCTTTTACCCAAGATGATGCCCACATTTTTTGTACAGAAGAACAAATAACCGAAGAATGCTTAAGTGTTACTAATTTAATATTAGAAATTTATAAGGACCTTGGATTTGAGAATGTAATTTTAAAATATTCTGACAGACCAGACTTAAGAGTGGGAGATGATAACGTTTGGGATAAATCTGAAAAAGCTTTATTAGAGGCAATAAAAGCATCTAAACTAGAATACACAGTAAACAAAGGTGAAGGTGCATTTTATGGACCTAAAATAGAATTTGTTTTAAGAGATGCAATTGGGAGAGATTGGCAGTGTGGTACACTTCAAGTAGATTTAAATTTACCTGGTCGTCTTGGAGCCTCTTTTATAGATAAAGACGGATCAAAAAAAATACCAGTTATGCTTCATAGAGCATTGTTTGGATCTTTAGAAAGATTTATTGGTATCTTAATTGAAAATTATGCAGGTAAACTTCCATTTTGGATTTCTCCTCTTCAGACAGTTGTTATTCCTGTATCAAGCGATTTTGACTCCTATGCAAAAGAAGTAAATAAAGAAATTAAAAAAAAAGGCATTTCATCTATAGTTGATTTAAAAAATCATAATTTAAATTACAAAATAAGGGAACATTCTTTATCTAAGATACCAATTCTGCTTATTTGTGGAAAAAAAGAAGTTGACAGTAACACAGTAACTATTAGAAGATTGGATTCAAATAAACAGGAAAATATGGATTTAAATTTATTCTTAAAAAAATATTCTGCTTTAAATAAAGCAAACTCAAAATAAGTGGCAGATTTCAAACAAAATTATTTTCAAAGAAGAACAAAAGATCGAGGTCCTAGATCAAACAATAGAATCATTTCATCTGAGGTTCAGGTAATTACAAGTGATGGAGAAAATCTAGGAATTTTAAATCTCAATGAAGCTATTAACAAAGCTAAAAGTGAGGGATTAGATTTAATTGAGATTGCACCAAACGCAAAACCACCAGTTTGTAAAATCATGGATATGGGAAAATATAAATATGATGCTCAAAAAAAAGCAAATAAAGCTAAAAAAAAACAAAAAAAAATTGAGTTAAAAGAAATTAAACTAAGACCAGTCACCGAAGTTCATGATTATACTTTTAAAATTAAAAATGCACAAAAATTTTTATCAAAAGGTGATAAGGTTAAGTTTACAATTAAATTTAAAGGTAGAGAACTTCAGCATTCTCATTTAGGAAATGAACTCATGGATAAAATCAAGCAAGACATGCAGGAGATCGGGAAAGTAGAACTACAGCCAAAATTTGATGGAAAACAAATGATTATGGTTATTCAGCCCTTATAATTGATATTTGTAGTTGTAAAATAATATTAATATTTGTATAACCCCTTCCAATTATGCCAAAACTAAAAACAAAAAGCTCCGCAAAAAAAAGGTTTAAAATTACATCTAAAGGCAAAGTAGTTATGTCTCAGGCTGGCAAAAGGCATGGCATGATTAAAAGAACAAATTCACAAATTAGAAAACAAAGAGGCACAACAATAATGTCTAAACAAGACAGCAAGATTGTAAAATCTTATATGCCTTACAATTTAAGAGGATAAAATGGCTAGAGTTAAAAGAGGAGTAACAAGTAGAGCTAAACATAAAAAAGTTTTAAAGGCTGTCAAAGGCCAGTGGGGAAGAAGAAAAAATACAATTAGAGTTGCTCGTCAGGCTATGGAAAAAGCAATGCAATATGCTTATAGAGATAGAAGAAATAAAAAAAGAGATATTAAATCTTTATGGATACAAAGAATAAATGCAGGTGTTAGATCTGAGGGTTTGACGTATTCAAAATTTATCAATGGTTTAAATAAATCTGGTATAAAATTAGATAGGAAAATTCTAGCTGAAATAGCATACGATAGCCCAGAGGCATTTAAAACCATAGTAAAAAAAGCACAAGCTGCACTGAATTAATCTTCACTATTGTTTTTCTCAAGTTAACAAATAATCTACAGAAATGTCGGATATTAAAAAAATTAAAGATGAATACTTAGTTAAAATAAACAATAATCATAATTTAGATAATCTCAATCAAATAAAATCAGAGTTGTTTGGAAAAAATGGAATTATTGCATTAGAGTTTAAAAAGATTAGTTCTATTTCTGCAAATGAAAAAAAACAGTTTGCGTCTAATCTAAATTTAATAAAAGATGAACTTCAAAATGCACTAAATAAAGGACTCAAAACAATAGAAGCAAAAGAAATAAATTCAAAACTTCAAAACGAAAAATTGGATATTACTCTACCTGAAAGAAATTTTAATCAAGGAAAAGTCCATCCAGTTTCTCAAGTTATTGACGAAATTTCCTCAATATTTTCAGAAATAGGTTTTAGCGTTGAGGAAGGGCCAGATGTTGAAAATGAATATAATAATTTTACTGCATTAAATACACCAGATAATCACCCCGCAAGAGATATGCATGATACTTTTTATCTTGATAAAAAAAAAGAGTATCTTTTAAGAACTCATACTTCACCTGTTCAAGTAAGAACTATGAACAAAGGCAAACCCCCATTTAAAATAATTGCACCGGGAAGAACCTATAGATCAGATAGTGATCAAACGCATGCACCCATGTTTCACCAAGTTGAAGGTTTACATATAGATAAAAATATAAATATGGGGCATTTAAAAGGTTGTCTAAACTATTTTATTAAAGAATTTTTTGAAGTAAAAAAAATTAAGATGAGATTTAGACCAAGTCATTTTCCATTCACCGAACCATCTGCTGAAGTAGATATTGGATATGAAATAAAAGATGGAAATATTGTAATTGGAGAAGGAGATAAGTGGTTAGAAATTTTAGGTTGCGGGATGGTTCATCCCAATGTTTTAAAAAATGTTAAAGTGGATCCAAAAAAATATCAGGGTTATGCATTTGGTATAGGTATAGATCGATTGGGTATGTTAAAATATGGAATTAATGATTTAAGAGCTTTTTTTGAGACTGATTATAGATGGTTAAATCATTTTGGCTTTGATCCTTTAGACGTACCTTCAAACTATAGAGGTTTAAGTAGATGAAATTTACAATTCAATGGCTGAAAGAACATCTAGATACCAAACTTAGCGATGAAAAGATTATTGAAAAATTAACTTTTATTGGGCTTGAAGTTGAAAGTTTTGAAAGTATTTCAAGTGAACTTGATAATTTCAAAGTTGTCAAAATTGTTAGTGCTGAGCAACATCCTAATGCAGATAGACTAAAAGTATGTGAAGTTGATATAGGCCAAAAAAATACAATCAAAGTAGTTTGTGGCGCTTCTAATGCAAAGAAAGATCTTATAACAATTTATGCTTCCCCAGGAACTATTATTCCAAAAAATAAAATGAAATTATCTATAAGTAAAATAAGAGGTGTAACATCTTATGGAATGTTATGCTCAGAGTCTGAATTAAATATTTCAAATGAAAGTGATGGAATAATCGAACTTTCTTCAAAAAAATACCAAAATAAAATTGGTAATAAATACTTTAAAAATAATAGTCCTAAAATACTAGATTTATCTATTACTCCTAACAGGCCAGATTGTTTAGGCGTAAGAGGTGTTGCTAGAGATCTAGCCGCAGCAGGGTATGGAAAATTAAAAAAAATTAATAATAAAAAATTGAAACTAGATGGATCACAAGACATAAAAATTTCAATCAAAAAAGAGAAGCATCAAGGATGCGAGTCCTTCGGAAGTTGTCTTATAAAAGGTATTAAGAACGTAGAAAGTCCACAATGGTTAAAAAATAAAATTATATCACTTGGGCAAAAACCAATATCAGCGGTAGTTGATATCACAAACTATGTGATGATAGATCTTAATAGACCATTGCATGCATATGATGCAGATAAAATTGATAAAGAAATTATAGTTAGAAATTCAAAAAAAGGTGAGTCATTTGAAGCACTTGATAATAAAAAATATATTCTTGAAAATGATATGTGTGTAATATCAGATAGAACTGGAGTTCTAGGTTTAGGTGGAATTATAGGTGGTACTCGTTCTGGAACAGAACAGAATACAAAAAATATATTATTAGAGTCAGCATATTTTGACCCAAGTTCAATCAGAAAGACTTCAAAAAAGTTAAACATAGATACAGATGCAAAATTTAGATTTGAAAGAGGGATAGATCCTCAATCAAATTTACAAGGTATAGAAAAAGCTGCTGAACTTATTCAACAAATTTGTGGAGGAAAAATTAGTAGATTTAATAACCAAAAAATAAAAAACTTTAAAAATAATAATATAGAATTTGAAATTCATTTATTTGATCGAATTACGGGTTTTAAAATTAAAACTAAAGAAATAATAAAAATTTTAAGTGATCTTGGATTTGGAACTAAATTAAAAAAAAATAAAATAAGTCTAAAAATACCTTCCTGGAGACCAGATATAAGTCAACCTATAGATATTGTTGAAGAGATAGTAAGAATAAAAGGCTATGATCATATTAAAATTATAGATCCAGAAAAAACAAGGTTAAAACCGACTTTAAATAAAACTCAAAAATTATTCCATTTTTTGCAAAGATCGGTAGCTTCAAAAGGCTATGTTGAAACAGTTACCTGGTCTTTTACTGATGAAAAAATTAATAGTTATTTTATAGAGAATAAACATCAAATAAATATTATTAACCCTATTAGTTCTGATCTAAATGTTCTCAGAAGTTCTATTTTCCCAAATTTAATTTTTTATTTAAAAAAAAATATAGATAGAGGTTTTAGAGATATATCTTTATTTGAAATTGGTCCAACTTTTTATGGAAAAGAACCAGGTGAGCAATTAACGGTCATAGGTGCTTTACGATCTGGAAAAGCTATAAGATCAAATTGGTTGGAAAAGGACAGAAATATAGATGTTTATGACTCCAAAAGAGATCTAGTACAAACTTTAGTTGAGGCTGGATTTAACAGAGAAAAACTTTATTTTGTAGATCAGACACCATCATATTATCATCCAGGAAAATCTGGAAAAGTTTATTTAAGCAAAAATGATAAAAATCCGATCGCATTTTTTGGAGAAATTCATCCAAATATAATTAAAAATCTTGAAATTAACACAGATAGTTTGGTTTGTTTTGAAATTTATTTAGATCACATAAACGAAACAACAAGAAAACTTAGAGAGAGGAAATCGTCCTTTCAATATTCTGACTATCAAAAGTCTGAAAGAGATTTTGCATTTATTGTTGATAAAAAAATTAAAGTTCAGGATTTAGTAAATATAATTTCATCTGTAGATAAAAATTTAATTAAATCAGTAAATGTTTTTGATGTTTATGAGGGAGAAAATATTCCATCAGATAAAAAATCCATAGCACTAAATGTAAATATACAATCATCAGATAAGGCACTTAAAGAAAATGATTTAGATAATATAAGCAATCTTATAATCTCTGAGGTAGAAAAAAGATCTGGTGCAAAAATTAGATCTTAAAATGTCATCTACAATTGATAACATCAGAAACTTCGCAATAATTGCACATATTGATCATGGCAAATCTACTATAGCTGACAGAATTATACATCGTTGTGGAGGTTTAACAGAAAGAGAGATGAAAGCTCAAGTATTAGATTCAATGGATATTGAAAGAGAGAGAGGTATTACGATAAAAGCTCAAACAGTAAAATTAAATTATAAATCAAAAAATGGCAATGAGTATATTCTTAATATTATTGATACTCCTGGACATGTTGATTTTAGTTATGAAGTAAGTAGATCCCTTTACGCATGCGAAGGATCAATTTTGATTGTAGATAGCACACAAGGTGTTGAAGCCCAAACACTTGCCAATGTTTATCAGGCGCTAGATATTGATCATGAAATTATACCAATCTTAAACAAAATAGATTTACCAGCCTCAGAAACTGAAAGAACTAAAAAACAAATCGAAGATGTAATAGGAATAGATACTTCAAATGCTGTTGCATGTTCTGGAAAAACAGGTGAGGGAATTGATGAAATTTTAGAAAGCATAGTTAAAATTTTACCTCCACCAAAAGGTGAAAAAAAAGAAAATCTTAAATGTTTACTTGTAGACAGCTGGTACGATTCATATTTAGGTGTTGTAATACTAGTTAGGATTATTAACGGAAAAATTATTAAGAATATGAAAATTAAAATGATTTCAACAAACCAAGAATATGTTGTGGAAAAAGTGGGAGTCTTCACTCCAAAAGCAAAAGATATAAATGAGTTAAACTCTGGTGAAATTGGCTTTATAATTACTGGTATCAAAAATTTATCTGATACAAAAGTAGGTGATACAATTTGTGATGCTGAACATGCTTTAGTAGACCCATTGCCAGGCTTTAAACCAAGCAAACCAGTAGTTTTTTGTGGTCTATTCCCTGTAGACAGCTCTGAATATCAAAAATTAAAAGACGGTTTAGCAAAACTTCAGTTAAATGATGCTAGTTTTTCATATGAAGCAGAGTCCTCTTCCGCGCTTGGTCTAGGTTTTCGCTGTGGTTTTCTTGGTTTATTGCACCTAGAGATAATTACAGAAAGATTAGAAAGAGAATTTGATATTAATTTACTAACTACCACTCCTGGTGTTGTTTACAAAGTTCATTTAAACAAAGGAGAAATAATTGATTTACAAAATCCATCTAGTTTACCAGATCCAACATTTATAAAATTAATTGAGGAACCGTGGATTAAAGCAACAATTATTACTCCAGATCAATATTTAGGTTCAATTATAAAAATTTGTCAGGATAAGAGAGGAATTCAAAAAAATTTAACATACTCAGGAAACAGAGCAGTATTAAGCTATGAATTACCTTTAAACGAGGTTGTTTTTGATTTTAATGATAGATTAAAATCTATGACTAGTGGATATGCAAGTTTTGATTACGAAATTTTAGGCCACAAAGAAGGTGATTTAGTCAAGCTATCAATATTAGTAAACACCGAACCTGTAGATGCACTTGCCATGATGGTTCATAAAGATTTTGCCCAATCTATAGGTAGAGAGGTTTGTGAAAAATTAAAAGATTTAATTCCTAGACATAACTTTATGATACCAGTCCAAGCAGCTATAGGTGGAAAAATAATTGCTAGAGAAACAATTAAAGGTTTTAAAAAAGATGTATTGACTAAAATTCATGGAGGAGGTGCAAGAGATAGAAAAAGAAAACTTCTTGATAAACAAAAAAAAGGAAAAGCAAAATCTAAACAGTTTGGTAGAGTAGAAATTCCCCAGGAAGCTTTTATTGGAGTCTTAAAAATAAATAAAGATATTTAATTTATAAACCTTATTATTTTATTTTGTATTAAGGTATTTTTTACTTTTGTGGAATTTATAAAACCTACCTTATTATAAATAGTTTTGCTGGATTTTGGAGTAGTTTTTGGATTGTAAATACTTAAAACTTTCTTTCTAAGAGCAGCACCCAAACATATAGGGCCAGACTCATTACCTATTACATAATTACAGTTTCTAATTATTTCTAATACAGATTTAAAATTTTTATTATATGTAAAAACTATATTAGTTTTTTTCTTCATCTTGAGCATAATAGATAGAAATTTTTTCTTAT
>CACFZX010000007.1:0-41233 GCA_902570905.1 uncultured Pelagibacteraceae bacterium | reverse complement strand
AAAAATTTTTCAAATACATCTGCTTGAATAAGTTTATTTAAAATTGCCTGCTTACCATTTTTTGTAAACTGTAGTCTGTTATCATCTTTCTCAACTCTATCTCTAAACCATTTTCTTTCTATTGGATTTGAAATATGCATATATTCATATCCAATTTTTTCACAATACGTTTTTTTTAGAAACGATAAAATTTCTCTTATACTTGAATATTCCCTGTTGATTACCCCATCTAGATAAATTTTATTATTATAATCTTCTTTTTTAAATCCATAACTTTCTGGATGTAATTCATCTAAGTAATCAATCTCTCTCATTTCTAAAGGATCAAGTGTTGCAATTAAATGGCCTCTTTGTCTGTAAGATCTTATCATTGATACAGCTTTAATAGATTGACCGTTCATTTTTGCTATTTCTTTTTTACTTACAGAATTTATGTTTTGATTTTTTTCTAAACCATTGCTTTCATAATAAAGATTGTTTTGAATTTTATGAACATCTATATTTTTTTTATTTGAGTTCCAAGACGGTCCGTTAAGTTCTTTGGCAACTATATTTAAATCTTCTCCTATATCTTCAAAATATCTTTTCCAGCTTTCAGGTAAACTTTTATCCTGGTTAATAAACTTTAAATACATTTCTTCAATAAACGAGCTATTGGTTTTAGAGAGAAAAGATGTTTTTTGATATTCCAAATTTTTTGATGAGGACATTATTTTAAATATAATACTTAGAGAGTATTTTTCAATTATTCAATTTATTTATCAGTGTAATTCCAATTTCTGATGGAGATTTTGCAATTGTTATTCCAGATTCTTCCATTTTTTTTATTTTTTGATCTGCGCCGCCTTTGCCTCCTGATATTATTGCGCCAGCATGTCCCATTCTTCTACCGGGAGGCGCAGTTATACCTGCTATGAATCCTACCATTGGTTTTTTAATTTTCTGATTTTTTATATATTCAGCTGCTTCTTCTTCTGCAGTACCTCCTATCTCTCCAATCATCAATATTGATTTTGTTTCTTTATCATTTAAAAATAGCTCTAAACAATCTATAAAATTTGTTCCATTAATAGGGTCTCCTCCTATTCCGATACATGTCGATTGCCCAAGGCCATTCTTAGTAGTTTGGTAAACTGCTTCGTAGGTTAATGTTCCAGATCTTGATACAATTCCAACTGAGCCTTTTTTATGAATATTTCCAGGCATAATTCCAATTTTACATTCATTAGGAGTTATAATCCCAGGACAGTTAGGTCCAATTAATCTTGACTTAGACCCTGCTAATTTTTTTTTTACTTTAAGCATATCCAAAACAGGTATTCCTTCTGTAATGCAAACTATTAATTCTATAGATGCGTCAATAGCTTCAATAATTGCTGAAGCAGCAAATTTTGCAGGAACATATATCATGGTGGCATTTGCGTTTGTATTTTCTTTAGCCTCAATAACTGAATTAAAAACAGGTTTTCCTAAATGTACTTGTCCTCCTTTTTTTGGAGTGACACCACCAACTAGATTTGTACCATACTTTATTGCTTGGTCTGAGTGAAACGTGCCATGCGTTCCGGTAAAGCCTTGACATATTAATCTTGTATTTTTATCAACTAAAATAGACATTATTTTATAGCCTTAACTATTTTTTTTGCAGCATCTGATAGATCTGATGCAGATATAATCTTTAGTCCAGAATTATCTAGAATTTTTTTTCCTTCTTCAAATTTTGTACCTGCAAGTCTAACTACTAAGGGTACATTTATATTTATTTCATTTGCTGCATCAACAACACCTTGAGCAAGGATATCACATCTCATTATCCCACCAAAAATATTAATTAAAATTCCTTTCACATTTTTATCAGATAAAATAATTTTAAACGCTGCTGATACTTTTTCTTTAGATGCGCCACCACCAACATCTAAAAAATTAGCAGGCTCTTCTCCATAAAGTTTAATGATATCCATTGTTGCCATGGCAAGGCCAGCTCCATTGACCATACATCCAATATTTCCATCTAACTTTATATATGATAAATCATGTTTGCTTGCTTCAATTTCTTTTTCCTCTTCCTCAGTTAAATCTCTTAAACTTAAAATTTCTTGGTTTCTAAAAAGTGCATTATCGTCAAAATTTATTTTTGCATCTAAACAAATAATTTTATTATCTTTTGTTAAAATAAGAGGATTAATTTCAATAAGACTAGCATCATTCTCTATGAATAATTTATAAATTGATTTGATCAATTTAATTGCTTGATTATTTGTATCTGTATTTAATTTAAATATTTTAATTACTTCTTCACAATCTTCATTCTTAATTTCTGTTTGAAAATCTATTCTTGTAGTAATAATCTTTTCAGGATTGTTTTTTGCTACCTCTTCAATATCCATGCCACCTTGGTCACTCGAAATAAATGCTATTTTTGAAGTTGCTCTATCAACTATACATGAAAGATAAAATTCTTTTGATATTTCTGAAGACTCCTCTACATATATTCTTTTAACCTCTTTGCCATCTATTCCTGTTTGAGGTGTAATTAGTTTTTTTCCTAGTAATTCTGCAGATGCAACTTTTAATTCATCAATATTGTTTAGTATCTTTATGCCTCCTGCTTTTCCTCTACCTCCTGCATGTATCTGTGCTTTTAGAACAAATTTTTTAGTATTTAAATTTTTTGCTTTATCAACTATCTCTGCAACAGAAAAACCATGAACACCTTCAGGAACGGGCGCACCGTACTTTTTAAGAATTTTTTTAGCTTGATGTTCGTGAATATTCATTCTTTATGCTAACAAAGATGGATCAATTTTTGTAGCTACTTCCCATAATTTTTTTACTGCTGATATTGAGTTTAAAAATTCTTTACTTTCTTTGTCGTCTAATTCAATTTCATCAACTTTTTCTACTCCATTTTTGCCTATTATTACAGGAACTCCTGCAAATATATCTTTAATTCCATATTCGCCATTTAAATATGCGGCGCATGGTAATAACTTTTTACTGTCGTTTAAATATGAAGATGCCATTTCTATACCTGATGCTGCTGGTGCATAAAAAGCTGATCCTTTTTCTAAAAACTTAACAATTTCGGCTCCTCCATCTCTTGTTCTTTGATTTATACTCTCAAGTTTTTCAAAGCTTATTACTCCTTCTTTAACTAATTCAAGAAGTGGTTTACCTGAAACTTTCGTAAATCTTGGCAATGGCACCATTGTGTCACCATGCCCTCCCATTACCATTGCTTCAATTTCTGTTACAGAAACATCTAACTCTCTAGATAAAAATAATTTAAATCTTGAAGAATCTAAAATACCAGCCATTCCTACAACTTTGTTTTTTGGAAGATTAGAGTATTTATGAAAAGCCATAACCATTACATCTAAAGGATTTGTTATACAAATTACAAAGGCATTGGGTGCATTATTTTTTATACCTTCAGCAACTTGTTTAATAATTTTAAGATTTATTCCTAGCAAATCGTCTCTACTCATTCCTGGTTTTCTAGGAACTCCAGCTGTTACAATTATTACATCAGAATTTTTAATATCTTCATAGTTATTTGTACCTGAAAGTTTGACATTGAAACCATCTACAGAAGATGATTGTTCAATATCTAAAGCCTTACCTTGAGCAATACCTTTTGCAACATCAAACAAAACAACTTCATTTACTAATTCTTTTAATCCAATCAAATGTGCTAATGTGCCACCTATTTGACCAGCACCAATTAAAGCGATTTTTTTTTTCATAAGTGAAAATAACTTTTATTGATAAATTAAAATTATTCAACTAAATTTTAAGATTAATCTTCACCCTCTACTAAATTTGAACAAATTAACATGTCCTCAGAAATAAATGAACCTTTAAAATGAGACTTATTTTTTTCCCAATTTTTCTTTCCTTCAATAATATATTCATCAAACATTTTCTTTCTTATATCTTCTGCTTTTTTTTGAGCTTGTTCCAATTTTTTTTCTTCTTCTTCTATAATCATTAATTCGATAGCTTTGAATAAAAGATTATTTGATATTTCAATAAAATTTTTAGAATTTAACTTATCAGTTTCTAAAAGAATCGCAGATGCATATGTGTAAACTGCACTACATCTATTTAATAAATATATTTGTGTAGACCCATCCTCAATATTATTTTTTTCTAAATGCTGTTTTAATGAATCTTTAAAACTTGCATAAGAAGGGCCAAAAAAAATTAATAGAATAAATACTATTGATACAACTTTTTTCATTTTTTATTTTTTATGGACCATATGCAACTTTTGGTAACCAAGTTACAATTTCTGGAAAATTAAAAACAATAGTAACTGCAATAAGTTGTAAAACTACAAATGGAATTATTCCTCTATAGATATTTTTAATATTAATTCCTTCAGGGGCTACTCCTCTCATATAGAATAATGCAAAACCAACTGGTGGAGTAATAAAAGAAGTTTGTAAAACTACAGCAAACATTACAATAAACCATACCAAATCTACTCCGAGATCAACCATAACTGGTGCTAAAAATGGAAGAATGATTAGTGTAATTTCTATCCAATCAAGAAAGAAGCCTAATATAAATGCTATCAATAAAACTACAATAACTACTCCGTTTGTGCCAAAGGGCAAAGCTTTTAAAGCACCCTCTATTAATTCATCTCCTCCAAGACCTCTAAGTATAAGAGCAAACATGGTTGCACCTACAAACAGTGCAAAAATGTAAGCTGTAGTTTGAGTTGTTTTACGAATTACATGTTTTAAATCTTCAAATGATAATCTCCCCCTAAATATAGCTAACAATGATGCTCCTAAAGCACCTACTCCTGATGCTTCTGTTGGGGTTGCAATACCCATAAAAATACTTCCTAAAACTGCAACAATTAATAACGCAGGTGGTATTATGGATTTCAATACTCTAAAAATAATTTTAAGATTAATGTTCTCAGCATCTTTAGGAAGAGGAGCAACCTTGGGTTTTAAATAAGCATACCCAACAATGAAAATAGTATACAGTAATCCAAGTAAAAGCCCTGGGAATACTGCACCCATAAATAGATCTCCAACAGATATTCTAACCTGATCTCCCATAATAACTAACATAATGCTTGGAGGAATTAAAATCCCAAGGGTTCCAGTTGCACAAACAACTCCACAGGCTAAATCCTTGTTATAATTATTCTTTAACATTAGAGGTACACCTAATATGGTTAAGAGAACAACTGCAGCTCCAATTATTCCAGTAGATGCTGCTAATAAAACACCAATAAAAACAATTGCTATTGCTAATCCACCTCTAGTCTTTCCAAATAATTTTGAAAGATCTGTCATTAGATCCTCTGCAATACCTGATTTATCCATCATGATACCCATAAAAATAAACATAGGTAAAGCAACTAAAACCCAGTTAGCCATTACTCCATATAACCTATAAACAACCATTGAAGCAAAACCCCAATCAACTCCATAAAAAGTGTCAAATAAACTGTCAGACAACATTGATAGGATAATAAATAGTACTCCTAATCCTCCCATTGTCCACGCCACTGGAAACCCATAAAAAATTAATAGTATAAAACTAAAAAAAAGAGCAATCGCCATAAAATGTTCAGTAAATAATTCCATTATATTTTCTTCTCTAACCCATAACGTAATGTAGCAACTACTCTTGTAATTCTTGAAACTCCTGCCATTAATAATAAAAAGAAACTAATTACTAAGAAACCTTTTACAAGCCACCTTGCGGGCAAACCGTTTGCTGATGTAGACCTTTCATTTGTTGTCCATGAAAGTTCAAAGAAAGGCACTGAATAGTATAATACCAAGATAATGAATGGTAAAAATAATAAAAGAATTCCAAAAAATTCAAACCAAAGCTTGGTTTTAAAAGCAAGTCTTTCACTTAAAACATCAACTCTTACATGCTGATCAACTATATAAGTAGAAGATAAACCTATCAGCCATCCAATACAATATAAATGCCATTGTAACTCTTCTAACTCTATCATTCCGCTCTTAAAAACATATCTTAGAACTACATTTAATATTATGACTGCAACAAGAATAACCCACAACCAATTAAAGACTTCACCAACTTTTAAAACAAAGTTATCAATTGCTCTTGTAAATGGCAGATGTCTTAATTGAAGTTTTCTATCTAATCCACTTTTAATTTCTGTTAAATCTTTAGCCATAAAAATTCTCTAAATTAGTTATAAAAGAAAAGCAGCCAGGTATACTGGCTGCTTTACTTAAACTTAACGATAAACCTTTAAAGTATCAACTTAAATACTTAAAAGTTTCGAGGTAAATATCCCCATTTTTGCCAAACATCATACTCTTTCATGAATGCTTGTTGAGATTCCCACACTCTTTTAAAGTCAGCGTCTTTTGCAGATTCTTCTTTCATTACTCTTGCACTTACCTTTTGTAGTTCTCTCAATACACTATCAGGCAATCTTGCTGCTGTTACGCCTTTAGAAGGAAAACTTTGAATTTGCTTACCTTGTAAATATTCGCCAGTTGTGATTGCTCTCATAGCTGCTGCTGTACAAGCCATTTCGAATAAAGCCTGGTCAGCTGCTCCCATTTTTTTCCATAGATCCAAGTTGATCATGAAGTGAGTTGATGTTGATACTTGGTGCCAACCTGGAAATAGGTTGAATTTAGTGATCTTATGAAAACCTAAAACCTCATCAATAGCTGGCATAGAATATTCAGTAGCATCTAAAGTTCCTTTTTCTAGAGCTGCAAAAATTTCTCCACCGGCCATTAAAGTTGCTGAAGCACCGATTTCATTTAGTACCATTCCTCCTAAACCTGAGAAACGAATTTTTAGACCTTTAAGATCAGCTAAGCTTGTTATAGGATTTCTATACCAACCTGCTGTTTCTGGTCCAATCGTACTACATAACAATACTTGAATATTGCTTTTATTATATATCTCATTTGCTAATTTAGAGCCTTCTCCTTCAAACCACCAAGCTGCATACTCCCATGGCTCCATTCCAAATGGAACTGCTGCAAATAAAACTGCTGCCGGAATTCTTCCTTGGTCATAAGCCATATAGTTATAAGCTGCTGGTAAGTCACCTTTTGTAATTGAAGGTGAAATTTCTAAAGGTGGAAGAATTTTACCTGGTTCATAAACCTTTAATTGAATTCTTCCGTCAGTAGCTCTCTTTAAAGTATCTGCTAAACGAGCAACTGGATCTCCTAATGCTGGCCAACCAGTATTAAAAGTAGATTGCACTTTCCATCTAATCTTATCTGCTGCACTAACTTGTTGAAGTGAAAATGTTATCATTAATGCAAATACAGCAAAAAGACTGACAGACGTTTTTATTAGTTTTCTCATCTTTCCCCTCTCTTTTAAGAGCTGTTGTTTATTAAGGAAGAACATTTCCAACTCTTTGCTTAAAATGCCCTCCATGCTTCTCCATAAAGATTAATCATTTCCTTTACAGATGGCACTCTCGGATTGAGGTTTGGCGCACCTGAAATTTCTGCATCAGTAGCCATGTTTTCTAACTGCTCCTCAAAATTTTTTTGGTCTATTCCAAAATTTTTCATTGATGGTACTTCAAAATCTTTATTTATTTTATAAAGACCACTTAATAGTTTGTTACATGCAACTTCGTCATTGTCCTCTTGTAATGCAAATTTTCCTGCTCTACTACATTCTGCATAACGACTTTTTGCATGTTCAATTGAAAATTCTGTTATTGTAGGTAATAGCATTGCATTACTTAAGCCATGTGGGACTTTAAAATTACTTCCAAGTGGTCTACTCATTCCATGCACTAAACATATGGATGCATTAGAAAATGCTAACCCCCCTAGGGTCGCTGCGAGCATTAAACCTTCTCTTGCTTTCAAATCTTTTGGATTTTTATCAACGGCATAAATATTTTCTGTAACAAGTCTAATTGTATCTAGAGCCATTCTATCTGAAAATAAAGTTGCTTTCTTACTCACATAAGCCTCTATACCATGTGTTAAAGTATCAATCGCACTATCAATCGTAAGTCTTCTTGGTTTAGATAAGGTTAATTCATAATCTATTATTGAAACTATAGGTACAAAACCTTCTCCTCTACATGATATTTTTTCTAGATTATTAGTTCTTGTATCTATTATGACTGAATGATGTGTAACCTCTGATCCTGTTCCTGCTGTTGTTGGTATAGCTATGATTGGCAATCCTTTTTTATCAAAAGTCCCTGGAGGTTTATAATCTTGAATATCTCTACTGTACTGAGATAGGACAGCTATAGCTTTGGCTGTATCAATTGGACTTCCTCCACCAAAACCAATTACTGCGTCATTTTTATTTTTTTCTAAAACTTTAATACCATTTAGAACAACCTTGTCTGTTGGGTCAGGTATCGTGTCGTCAAATACATCAGACTTGAGCCCACCCTTGCTTAAAACTTCCTGTAATTTTTTTACATAACCAAATTGAACCATTTGTTTATCAGTAACTATAAGTAATGATTTAATTGAACCTATAATTTTTATGATTTCTGGAAGTTGATTTAAACTTCCCTTGCCAATTTGTAGATATCTTGGCACACAAACTCTAACATTATCCCTAATACTCAAAGGGTACCCCCGCAATAAGTTAATCTTTAATTAACAATTTAAATATATGTAAAAATGAGAGTCAATAGCCTATTATCCTTAAATGATAAGAATTTTCTCATTTAAGCAATTTGTTGAAAATAGAATTTAATTGATATAACTTTAGTTTAATTTTTTAATATGGACGCTATAAATCACTTTATCGAAGGAAAAAAATTTACAGATAAAAATTCCAGAAAAGGAAAAGTATTCAATCCAGCAACTGGAGAACAAATTGCTGAGGTAGAATTAGCAAGTAAAGATATTGTAAATATGGCAGTTGAAAGTTCCTCTAGAGCTTTTGTAAAATGGTCAAAAACAACTCCAATAACTAGAGCAAGAATTTTTTCAAAATACAAAGATCTTTTAGCCCAAAATATGAGTGAAATTGCAGAACTAGTTTCAAAACAACATGGAAAGACAATACCGGATGCAAAAGGTTCTATTCAAAGAGGTATTGAAGTTGTTGAATATGTGACTGGAATAACGTCATCATTAAAAGGTGAACACTCTTCAAATGTTGGAACAAATGTAGACTCACATACACTTCGTCAGCCATTAGGAGTTTGTGCAGGAATAACTCCATTTAATTTTCCAGCTATGGTTCCAATGTGGATGTTTCCAGTAGCAATAGCATGTGGAAATACTTTTGTTCTTAAACCTTCTGAAAAAGATCCAAGCTGTCCTATAAGATTGGGAGAGCTAGCAATAGAGGCTGGTTTTCCTCCTGGAGTACTAAACGTTGTAAATGGAGATAAAGAGTCAGTTGATGCATTATTAGAAAATAAAGATGTACAAGCAATTAGTTTTGTAGGTTCAACCCCAATTGCTGAATATGTATATCATACTGGAACAAAACATAATAAAAGAATTCAAGCTCTTGGGGGAGCAAAAAATCATATGGTAATAATGCCAGATGCAGATGTTGACAAAACAACAGATGCTATAATCGGTTCTGCATTTGGATCAGCTGGTGAAAGATGTATGGCTATATCAGTGGCGGTATGTGTTGGAAAAGAGACAAATAAAAATATAAAAAAAACATTATTAGAAAAAACATCTAAATTAAATGTAGGACCATATACTGATGAAAAAACTGACTTTGGACCATTAAGTAGTGAGGCCCACTACAAAAAAGTTTTAGGATATATTGATAGTGGAGAAAAAGAAGGAGCAAAATTACTTTCAGATGGAAGGAATTTTAAAAAACAAGGTTATGAAAACGGTTATTTTGTCGGGCCAACTATTTTTGATGATGTAAAACCTGATATGAAAATTTATAAAGAAGAAATATTCGGACCTGTATTAAGTATGATGACGACAGAAAAATATGAGGATGCTTTAAAATTAGTTAATGATCATGAGCTAGGAAATGGAGCAGCAGTTTTCACCAAAAGTGGAAATATAGCCAAGCATTTTACTGAAAATGCTAAAATTGGAATGATAGGTGTTAATGTTCCAATACCTGTGCCAGTTGCTTATCACAGTTTTGGTGGTTGGAAGAGATCTCTATTTGGAGATCATTCAATTCACGGACCTGATGGAGTTAGGTTTTATACAAAATTGAAAACCGCAACAATTACTTGGAATGAAGACAATTCTGGTCCAGAATTTACTATCCCAGTTCTATCTTAGTTTCTAAAAATTTATAAAATATTATGAAGTCTAGAACATCTCCAAGAAGAATATTAAATATACTAGAAGAAATTTTAGTAGATCCTGATAATTATACTGCTAAAAAAATTTCCCATAAATTAAAAATTCCCTTAGCAACAGTTTATCGTCAACTTGAAATTTTATGTGAAGAAGGATTTTTAATTCAGAATATAAATAAAACCTTTATCCCTGGACCAAAAATCCGAGAGATAATTTTAAAAAGTTTACCTTATGAGCCAAATTTTACTTTAAGAAGATCATTTTTAAGAAAGTTAACAGAAGACATTCAGGAAACTGTGAGTTTATCAATGCCCATAGGTACTAAATTAGTATATTTTGATAGAATTCAATTTCATTGGCCAATGCAACTTAATTTAGATGCTGGTGATCATCTGCCTTTGCATGCTTCAGCATCGGGTAAACTTTATTTATCTTTTCTTGAAAGTAGTAATGCAATTCAAATTTTTAAAAATATTAAAACCCCTAAATCTGCTAAAAATACTATTACAGATGTTTCACAATTTAAAAAAGAATTAACTAAAATAAAAAAACAAGGTTATGCTTTTGATAATGAAGAATGGTTTAATGGCATGGTAGGTTTATCTGTACCGATAACTAAGAATAATTCAGTATTTTTTTTCTTATCAACCCACACTGCAAAAAGTAGAAAAAGTATTGAAGATTTAAAAAAAATTTTACCTTTAATGTTAAATGCGGGGAATAATCTAAAAAAAATTCTTTTTAAGGATTAAGTTATCAACTAGTTACTAACATTTTTTTTATTTCAGCTATTGCTTTTGCTGGATTTAAACCTTTTGGACAAGCATTAGTACAGTTCATTATTGTATGGCATCTGTATAACTTTAATTCATCTGCAACTTTTTTTAATCTTTCTTCTCTATCCTCATCTCTAGAGTCAATTATCCATCTGTAAGCTTGTAGAAGTACTGCAGGACCAAGATACTTTTCTCCATTCCACCAATAACTTGGGCATGAAGTCGAACAACATGCACACATTATACACTCATATAAACCGTCTAATTTAGATCGATCTTCTTTGGTTTGTAAGTTTTCTTTTTCATTTTTGTTGCTAGTATTTTTTAACCATGGTTCAATTGACTCGTACTGTCTGTAAAGTGTACTCAAATCGCCAATTAAGTCTTTAAGCACTTTTAAATGAGGAAGAGGATAAATATTTATATCTCCTTTTATCTCATCATGTGGTTTTGTGCATGCCAGTCCATTTTTTCCATCCATATTCATTGCACATGATCCACAAACTCCATGTGAACATGATCTTCTATATGCTAATGATGGGTCAATTTCATTTTTAATTTTATTTAACAAATCTAATACCTTTGATGGACAATTATCCATATCTACTTCATAAGTATCTATTCTTGGGTTTTCACCTGTAGATGGATCCCATCTATAAATATTTACTTTTCTTAGACTTTTTGATCCAGTCTTATCTTTATAATATTTACCTTTTTTTACTTTTGAATTTTGAGGTAAATTTATTTGGACCATTAATAAATCCTTTCCTGTGGCGGAAAATATTGTACGTCAGTTGATAATGTTGATTTATGAACTGGTCTATAATCTATCTTAGTTTTTACACCATCACACCAAGATAAAGTGTGTTGCATAAATTTTTCATCATTTCTTTTGGGAAAATCTTCCCTTGCATGCGCTCCTCTGCTTTCTTTTCTATGATATGCTGAGTCCATTGTTGTGATGGCTTGTCTAATTAAGTTATCAAATTCTAAAGTTTCAACTAAATCAGTATTAAAAATTAAAGATTTATCTTTTACTGAAATATTATCCATTCCTTCAAAAGGTTTTCTGATCTCTTCAACTCCTTCTTTTAATGTTTTTTCGGTTCTAAATACTGCACATTTTGACTGCATTGTTTTTTGCATGTTCAGTCTTAGGTCAGCTGTATTGTTGCTTCCATTAGCATTTCTTAATTTATCAAATCTTTCAAGACACTTATCTGTTTCTGATTGTGAAATTTCTTCATGAGGCATGCCTGGTTTAATTAATTCAGAAGCTCTTTTTGCTGCTGCTCTTCCAAAAACTACAAGATCAATTAGAGAATTTGAGCCAAGTCTATTTGCACCATGGACTGAAACACATGCAGCTTCACCAATTGCCATCAAACCTGGGACTGTTTTTTCAGATCCATTTAATGTTAAAACTTCAGCTTTGTAATTAGTTGGGATACCACCCATATTATAATGAACTGTTGGAACTACTGGAATTGGCTCTTTTGTAACATCAACATTTGCAAATAATTTAGATGACTCTGAAATTCCAGGAAGTCTTTCCTCTATCACATTAGGGTCTAGATGATTTAGATGTAAATGAACATGATCTTTATCTTTACCTACTCCTCTTCCTTCATTTATTTCGATTGCTATTGATCTACTAACTACATCTCTTGATGCTAAGTCTTTAGCTTTTGGGGCGTATCTTTCCATGAATCTTTCACCTTTAGAGTTTAGTAAATATCCACCTTCGCCCCTTACTCCTTCTGAAATTAAAGTCCCATGACCGTAAATTCCAGTTGGATGAAATTGAACAAATTCCATATCTTGCAAAGGTAATCCAGCTCTCAGCACCATTGCATTCCCATCTCCAGTACAAGTATGAGCAGATGTAGCTGAATAATAAACTTTACCATATCCGCCTGTAGCAATAATTGTTATATGAGATCTAAATCTATGAATTGTTCCATCGTTTAAATTCCAAGCAATTAAACCTTTGCATTCACCATCTTTCATAAGCAAATCAAGAGCGAAATATTCTATAAAAAATTCAGTGTTATGTTTTAATGCTTGACCGTACAAAGTATGCAAAATTGCATGACCAGTTCTGTCGGCTGCAGCACATGTTCTTTGAACTGGCTCATTACCATAATTTTTTGTCATACCTCCAAAAGGTCTTTGATAAATTTTTCCATCATCTGTTCTGCTAAATGGAACACCATATTTTTCAAGTTCTAATACTGCTCTAGGGGCTTCTTTGCAAAGATATTCAATACAATCTTGATCTCCTAACCAGTCTGATCCTTTAACAGTATCGTACATATGCCAACGCCAATCATCTTCACCCATATTTCCTAGTGCAGCTGAAATTCCACCTTGTGCAGCAGAGGTATGGCTTCTAGTTGGAAATACTTTTGATATACAAGCAGTTTTTAAACCAGCTTCACTTAAACCAACTGCAGCTCTTAGACCAGATCCACCAGCGCCAAGCACAACTACATCATATTCATGATCAATTATTTTATAAGAACTCATTTATAAGTTTAATACCGCTATTATTGTTAATAAAGGTAATACTATAGCAGATAAATACAATAGTTTATTTGCGACATTTTTTATTTTTTCATCCTTTATATAGTCCTCAAATACTTCACTAATACTTAAAGCTGAAAAAAAGTAAGCAAAAATAAGAGTTAAACTAAAAAGGAATTTAGATGGTTGGGATGAAAAAAAAATGTAAATATCTTGATAGTCTTTATCATAAATAGATACTAAGTTTATTATCAACCAAAACATTAACGGTATTAGGATAATTGAACTCAATTTCATAAATAACCATTTTTTTGTAGTTCTGTTCATCTAAATTAAACTCCTTCCAAAAATATAAATCAAACATGTAAGTACTATTGATCCTAAGATAACAATTGAACCTGTTATATTTGCAACTTTTAAATCAAAACCATATCCATAATCCATTAATAAGTGTCTTATTTCACTTAACATTTGAAAACTGAAAGACCAGGTTAATCCTAAAATAATAAATTTTCCAAAGAATGAATTAAAAAAAATATTAATTGCTTCATATGAGCTTGTTCCTGATAATAAATAGACTACCCAAAAACAAACAAATGTAATACCAAAAATATTTATTATACCTGTTATTCTATGAGAAATAGATACTAGTGAAGAAATATGCCAATTATAAATTTGAATATGAGGAGATAATGGATTGCTATTTTTCATAAAAGTTTTCTTTGATTAAACTTTCAGCTATCTCTACTGCATTCAATGCTGCACCTTTGAGTAAATTGTCTGATACTATCCACATATTTATTGTATTTGATTGTGAGTTATCTTCTCTTATTCTCGATATAAAAGTTTCATATTTATTCTCAGCCTCAACTGGAGTTATATAACCACCATCTTTTTTTTCATCTACAACTTTACATCCAGGGGATGATGAAAGTACATTTCTGATTTCATCTAAATTATATTTTTTATTAAACTCAACATTTATACTTATCGAATGAGATACTAAAACTGGGATTCTTACACAAGTAGAGGTAATATTAATTTTTTTATCTAAAATTTTTTTTACTTCATCATGATTTTTTTGCTCCTCTTTAGTCGTGCCGTTATCTAAAAAACTATCTATATGTGGAATTGCATTAAAAGCTATTTGCTTTGTAAAATTTTTTGAATTCATTTCTTTATTATCAAAATAGTCTTTAGTTTGTGAAAGCAGCTCATCCATTGCTTCTTTTCCAGCGCCAGAAACAGATTGATAAGTAGATGCAACAATTCTTTTTATATTATATAAATCATGAAGAGGTTTTAAAGCAACTACAATTGGAATAACCGAACAATTTGCATTTGAGATAATATTTTTATTTTTTACGTTAATTAATTCTTTTGAATTAACTTCTGGTACAATTAAAGGTATTTCTGGATCTTTTCTAAAAAATTTTGAATTATCAATTACAATGGTTTTTTCTGCTGCAATTGGAGCCCATTTTTCTGCAATGGCACTACCTGCAGCAAAAAATGCAATTTTCACTTTTGAAAAATCAAAATTATTTAAATCTTCAACAATTAATTCTTTATCTCTAAAATTTATTTTTTTACCCACACTTTTTGGAGATGCAACTAAAAAAATTTCTGTAATTGGAAATTTTTTTTTATCTAATACCTCTAAAAGTTTCCTACCTACATTTCCTGTGGCTCCTACAATTGCAATATTCATATTATTTAAGCTTTTATACTAAATGAAAGGTAAATCGCAAACTGTTCCTACAAATATTCTTTCATCTATATCAATTTTAAATTGATCTTTGGAGTTCCAATAAGGTTTATTAATCATTGCGATTCCGATTACTTTTTTAAAAGTTGGGGAGTAGGTTGCCGATCTTACATAACCAACTATATTGTTTTTATCGTCAAATAGTGTCTTTTCACAATACATATCTATTTTATTACTATCAATTTTAACACCCATTAATTTTCTAGTTATTCCATCTAGTTGAATTTTTTTTAATTTTTTTTTTCCTAAAAAATTAATATCAGAGTCTAGGTTAATAAATTTATCAAAGTTTGCTTCAAAAGGATTATCTCTGTTATCAAAATCATTTCCATAAGATAACAAAGCTGACTCAATTCTTTCAATAAGATTTGGACAACCTGGTCTAATATTAAATTCTTTACCAGACTCAAATAGGTAATCGTATAAATCTTGTCCAGCTATATCATCTTCAACATAGACTTCAAAACCACCTTGTTTAGACCAACCTGATCTAGCAATAAAGTATTTATGTTCTTTATATTTAAAATATTTAAAATTAAAAAACTTTAACTCTCTTATTTCTTCCCCAAACAATTTTGCCATTAAATTTTCAGCTAAAGGTCCTTGGACTGCAAGAATATTTACATTTGGTTCCTTTATTTCAACCTCAAATTTATTTCCCGATGCAATACCTTTTGCAAAAAAAATTACATCTGAGTCTGCTATTGAAAGCCACCATCTGTCCTCTGCTAATTTATTAATAATTGGATCATTTACTAGTAAGCCTTCTTGATCAACTAACGGCGAATAATAACATTTTCCTATTTTTGATTTTGATAGATCTCTACAAGTCATTAACTGAACTAGTTTAGCTGAGTCTTTTCCTGTAATTTCTACTTGTCTCTCTGCTGCTACGTCCCACACTTGTACAAATTCTTTTAAATGATGATAATCAGATTCTAAAGACTTAAATGATGCTGGTAACAGCATATGATTATAAACTGTGTAGCTAGAAACTCCATGAGCTTCAATTCTATCTGTATAGGGTGTACTTCTTAATCTTCTAGATTTTACAATTGGAAATTTTTTCATTTTTAATTTTTTAAAATAAATTCTTTTACAATATTTCTCATTTCAAATGCTTTTTCAAAAATTATCATATGACCACAATTTGCAATTACTTTTGTTTCTGAATTTTTTATTAGCTCAGACATTTTATTTCCTATTTTAAGTGGAACCATTTTATCTAAATCTCCATAAATACATAAAGTTGGGCAATTAATTTTTTCTAAAGATTCTTTTCCTGCTTTGTAATTGTTACACGCGTTCAAGTCTACAGATAAAATTTCAATTATATCCCTAGATGAATTAATAATTTTCTTTACAGGATTTCCACCAATAAACGCCTTGGATCCCTCATATCCCCATTTCATCATTAATAGGACTGCTTTTTCGTCTCCAGCTTCTGCAAAATCTATTAGATCTTGGTTAACAGGCATTTTATATGAGCCAGCAGCTAATACTAAATTTTTGATAAGATTCGGATATCGTGATGCAAAGTCTATACCAACTAAACAACCCTGGGAATGACCTACAATAGTAATCTTTGATATATTTAATACCTCCATTAATGATTTGATCCAATCAGACATGCTCTCTATTGTTACAAGACTTGGTCCTTCGGAGCTGCCATGACCTGGAAGATCAATTGATAAAACATTGTACCCCTGTGAAGCATAAAATTGTTCATGAAGTGACCAAACTATATGGGTTAATCCACTTCCATGAATTAAAATAATTGAAGGTTTGTTGACATCAAAGTCAAGACCACCAGTCGAGATGAAAACCTCTTTTGAATTAACTTCTAAGATCAGTTTGTCTCCTTGGCCTTCTTCCTTAATTCAAATTTCTGTATTTTTCCTGTTGAAGTTTTAGGTAGCTCACAAAATTCTATTTTCTTTGGAATTTTAAATCCAGCTAATGTTTCTCTGCAAAAATCTATTAGCTCTTTTTCAGTAACCTCTTTATCTTTAACTTTTTCTATAAAAGCGCAAGGAACTTCACCCCATTTTTCATCTGGTTTTGCAACAACAGCTGCAATGGATACACCAGGATGTTTTGCTAATGTATTCTCAATTTCAATTGAAGATATATTTTCTCCTCCAGAAATTATTATATCCTTAGATCTATCTTGTATCTTAACATAACCATCTGGATGCATCACTGCTAAATCACCTGAATGAAACCAACCACCTTTCATTGCTTTTTCGGTTGCCTCTTGATCTTTAAAATAGCCTTTCATTACAACATTTCCTCTAATCATAATTTCACCAATTGTTTTGCCATCACGTGGAACCTCTTTCATAGTTTCAGGGTCCATTATTGCAACACCTTCTGTATTTGGATATCTAACTCCTTGTCTTGCTTTAATCTCATTTTGTTTTTCCTCATCAAGTTTATTCCATTCATCATTCCAGGCACATTGAGTTACATGTCCATACGTTTCAGTTAATCCATATACATGCATAACCTCAAAACCTAGTTCTTTCATTTTTTTAAAAATTATACTTGGTGGTGGTGCACCTGCAGTCAATACATAAACTTTTCTATTTAATTTTTTTTTATCTGCATCTGGGGCTCCCGTTATCATATTTAAAACTATTGGAGCGCCTCCAAAATGAGTAATTTCATATTTTTCAATTAATTCAAAAATCTTTTTTACATCTATAGTTCTCAAGCATATTGTTTTTCCATTAAGCATTGGAATAGTCCAGGGATATCCCCAACCATTACAATGGAACATTGGCACTATTGTTAAAAAATTTAATCTATTAGGCATATTCCATGCAACAGCGCTCCCAGTCGACATTAAATAAGATCCTCTATGATGATAAACAACCCCTTTAGGGTTTCCAGTTGTTCCAGATGTATAACTTAAAGAGATAGCTTTCCATTCATCTTTGGGAAATTTCCACTTATAATTATCATCTCCTGTACTTAAAAAATTTTCATATTCTTTTTCGCCTATTTTTTTTAATGAGGATTGATCAGCAAAATTATCTTGAATATCAATAATTATTGGTTTTGTTTTTGAAATTGTTAGAGCTTTTTCAATAATTGAATGAAGTTGCCTATCTACAATAAGAACTTTAGCATCACTATGATCTAAAATATATGCAACTGTCTTTGCATCAAGTCTGGTATTTATAGTATTCAAAACTGCTCCACACATTGGCACAGAATAGTGCGCTTCAAAAATTTCAGGAGTATTAAAAGCCATAACAGAAACAGTATCTCCATCACCGATCCCAATTTTTTCCAAAGCGCTGGCAAATTTAGTACATCTTTTAAAAATTTCTGACCAGGTATACTTTTTGTCTTCATAAATAAGAGCTTCATAGTTAGGGTAGATGTCTTTAGCTCTCTCTAAAAAACTTATTGGAGTTAGTGGGACAAAGTTAGCATTATTTTTGTCTAAATGTTTATCGTAATCAGTCATTAGTTAAATTTAAAATTCATTATATAGTCACTACCAGAAGATGCTGTTTTGAAATGATTTTCAGCTCTTGGTAAAACTCTTTTAAAATAAAACTTAGCTGTCTGAATTTTATCCTCGTAAAAATCTTTATTATTTTCATAGTCTTTAAAACATACTTCTAAAACCTTGATCCATGAATGAGCTATGGATAAATAACCAAGAGCTTTTAAATAATCATTACAAGCTGCGCTCGCATCATTTTTAGAATTAGATATTTTTTCTTTAATCCAGTCAGTAAATTTAATCAGTATTTGCATCTGAGATTTAAAATCATCAATAAAAGGCTTTATTTCTTTAATTTTATTATCTAAATCATTTTGAATTGTGTTTAAATATTTATCAATAATATCTCCATTCTTATTAATAAGTTTTCTAAACACTAGATCTGCTGCTTGAATAGAGTTAGTGCCTTCATAAATAGGTGTAATTCTATTATCTCTATATAATTGTTCTATTCCTTGGTCTTTTGTATAACCATATCCTCCATGTACTTGCATTGCATCACTTGTAATTTCCATACCTAGGTCCGTAAACATCGTTTTGACAACTGGTGTCATTAAGGAAACAAAATCAGAAGCTTCTTCTCTAACTTTTGTATTTTCATGGTACAAACTTACTTCAGTTTGTTGAGACAACCAAAAACATAAAGCTCTCTCGCCCTCAATTATAGATTTCATATTTAGCAAAGATTTTCTTATATCAGCGTGTTCAATAATATTATCTGCTCCATTTGAGGATTTACTATTATGAGTCTTTCCTTGTTTTCTTTCTTTTGCATAACTTAAAGAGTTTTGGTATGCAGTTTCAGAAATTCCTAATCCCTGTATACCAACAACTATTCTTTCTAAGTTCATCATGGTGAACATCGAATTAAGACCTTTGTTTTTTGGACCTATCATGTATCCAACTGCATCATCAAAATTTAGGACACAAGTTGCTGAACCTTTTATACCCATTTTTGATTCTATAGATCCAGTAGAAATTCCATTTCTAATTCCAATCGTTCCATCTTCATTCACTTTAAACTTTGGAACTAAAAATAAACTAATTCCCTTAGTACCTTTTGGTGAGTCGGTAGCCCTTGCTATGACTAAATGAATAATATTTTCTGTTAAATCATGATCTCCAGAAGTTATAAATATTTTTTGACCGCTTATTTTAAAAGTTCCATCAGGTTGTTCTACTGCTTTGGTTTTTAATAAACCTAAATCAGTACCACAAACTGGTTCTGTTAAACACATTGTACCACTCCATTTACCTTCAACAATTTTTGGTAAATATTTATTTTTTATTTCTTCATTTGCATGGTGATTAATACAATTATATGCACCAATACTCAGTTCGCTGTATAATTTAAAAGATAAACTTGATGAAGATAACATTTCATCAAAAAAAGCACTAACAGTTTTAGGCATTCCTTGGCCACCGTATTTTGGATCACAAGATAGAGACGTCCATCCATCTTCAATAAATTTTTTATATGCTTCTTTATAACCAGGTGGTGTTCTTACAACCCCATTTTCAAGAACTGTGGGATTTTCATCTCCAGATTTAGCAAGAGGTAATATTATATTTTGATTAATTTTGGCTGCTTCACTTAAAATATCTTTGACAAGTTCTGTGTTAACTTCTTTGTATTTTTCAATCTCATTGTAATTTTGATTATTTCTTAACTTATCAAAAAGAAACATCATATCATCAAGTGGTGCTGTATAATTTGGCATTTCTAAACTCTAGAATAAATGTAAGATTATTGCAATTTTGAAATTATCGCATCACCCATTTGAGAGGTTGATACTTCTTTTGTTCCTTTAGAAATAATATCCTTTGTTCTTAGACCATCGTCTAAAACATCCTGAACAGCTTTTTCTAAAGCGTTTGCTTCATTATCAAGGTTTAAAGAATACTTAAGTGCCATTGCAAAACTTAATATTGATGCAATTGGATTTGCTATTCCTTTTCCAGCAATATCTGGCGCTGAACCATGTATTGGTTCATACATTGCTCTCAATTTACCATCTTTATTTTTTGCTCCTAATGAAGCTGATGGCAACAATCCTAGAGATCCAGTTAACATTGATGCTTGATCAGATAGCATATCGCCGAATAAATTATCAGTAACAATTACATCAAATTGCTTTGGATTTCTAAGAAGCTGCATTGAACAATTATCAGCCAACATGTGATTTAAATTTACATCCTTATATTCTTTATCATGTAATTCCTGAACTTCTTCTCTCCAAAGTAATCCAGCTTCCATTACATTTGATTTTTCACAAGATGTAACTTTATTTTGTCTTTTTTTTGCAAGATCAAAAGCAACTTTGGCTACTCTTCGAATTTCACTAGAAGTATAAGTATGAGTATTAATTCCTTTTCTTTCCCCATTATCAATTGGTTTAATACCTCTAGGTTCACCAAAGTAAATACCACCTGTTAATTCTCTTACAATCATAATATCTAGTCCAGAAACTACTTCCGGTTTAAGTGTTGATGCACCAACCAATTGTTTAAAACAAATTGCTGGTCGTAAATTGGCAAATAATTTTAATTCTTTCCTTAATTTTAATAGTGCTCTCTCAGGCTTTTTTGAAAACTCAACATTATCCCACTTTGGTCCACCAACAGCTCCCAATATTACCGCTTCACATTCTAAAGCCTTATAAAAAACTTCATCAGTAATTGGTGTACCATGTTTGTCATAAGATATACCTCCTGCTAAATCTTCCTCCATTTCAAAATCTAATGACTTTTTATTATTAAACCAGTCAATTATTTTTTTAACTTCATTAATAACCTCAGGGCCGATACCATCTCCAGGTAAAAGTAAAAATTTTCTTTTTTTTACTTTAATCATTAAATATCCAGGGTTTTGAATTTTTAAGCTTATTTTCAAACGACATGATTTTATCAGTTTTTTCTAAAGACAACGCAATATCATCTAATCCTTCAAGTAAACACTTTTTTTTGAATGGATCAATTTCAAATTTAATTTCATTATTTCCAAATTTAATTATTTGATTAACCAAATCAATTTCTATTTCCTTTTTTCTAGATGAATATTCAGAAATTTGTTTAATTTTTTCTTCGTCTATTACAATGGGAAGAATTCCGTTTTTAAAACAATTGTTATAAAAAATGTCTGCATAACTAGAACTAATTACACAGGTAATGCCAAAGTCTAACAGAGCCCAGGGAGCATGTTCTCTGGATGAGCCACAACCAAAATTTTTTCCAGCAATTAATATTTTAGATTTATCATAAGGAGATTGGTTAAGTATAAATTGATCATTTTTAATTCCTTTTTCATCATACCTCATTTCATAAAATAAATTTTTTCCTAAACCAGTTCTTTTAATTGTTTTCAAGAACTGCTTTGGTATCAACATATCAGTATCAATATTAACTATTGGCAAATAAGCAGGTATACCTTTAACTTTATTAAATTTTTGCATTATCCTTGATACTTTCTAACATCGTCTAAATTGCCTGAAATTGCTGCTGCAGCTGCCATTCCTGGACTAACTAAATGTGTTCTACCGCCTCTTCCTTGTCTTCCTTCAAAGTTTCTATTAGAAGTAGATGCACATCTTTCACCAGGTTTTAATTTATCTGCATTCATTGCTAAACACATTGAACAACCTGGTTCTCTCCATTCAAATCCAGAATTAATAAAGATTTTATGTAATCCCTCTTGCTCAGCCTGTTCTTTAACAAGTCCTGACCCAGGAACTACCATTGCATCAACATGATTTGCTATCTTTTTATCTTTTAAAATTTTAGCTGCCTCTCTTAAATCCTCAATTCTTCCATTGGTACAACTACCAATAAAAACTTTGTCGATCTTAATATCTTTTGCATCTATATCAGGATTTAAACCCATATACTTTAATGACCTTTCAATCGAGCTTTTTTTGTCTGGATCTTTTTCATTTTTTGGGTTGGGCACTTTACCATCGATAGTAATTACATCTTGAGGTGATGTTCCCCAAGTTACCATGGGTTTAATATCTTTTCCTTCTAGATTGATCTCTTTATCAAATTGCGCTCCATCATCAGAATTTAGTTTATTCCAATATTCTAAGGCTTTTTCCCAATTTTCATTTTTTGGAGACATTGGTTTGTTTTTTAGATAATCAAAAACTTTTTGATCAGGTTCAATTAAGCCTGCTCTAGCTCCACCCTCAATTGTCATATTGCAAATAGTCATTCTATTTTCAACACTTAGGGAGGAAATCAAGTCGCCAGCATATTCAATTACATATCCAGTACCACCTGCAGTTCCTATTTTTCCAATTATTTGAAGTATTACATCCTTTGATGTAACTCCTAATGGAAGTTTACCATTAACATTTATTCTAAAATTTTTAGATTTCTTTTGTACTAAAGTCTGAGTAGCAAGAACATGCTCAACCTCAGAGGTTCCAATTCCAAAAGCTAAAGCTCCAAAAGCTCCATGCGTAGCCGTGTGACTATCACCACAAACAATAATTGTTCCTGGTTGAGTGAATCCCTGCTCTGGACCGATGATATGAACTATTCCCTGTCTTTTATCATCCATTCCAAATAATTTAATACCAAATTCATTACAATTTTTTTCGAGGGTATCTACTTGTAACTTAGACTCCTCGTCTGAAATTCCTTTTGTTCTGTCGGTAGTAGGGACATTATGATCTGCAACCGCTAAAGTAAGATTTGGTTGTCTTACATTTCTGCTAGAATTTCTCAAACCTTCAAAAGCTTGGGGACTTGTTACCTCATGAATTAAATGTCTATCTACAAAAAGTAAAGATGTACCGTCTTCTTGCTGATGGACAAGATGATCGTTCCAGATTTTATCATATAAAGTATATGGCATTTAGAAAAAATTATTTTTTCTCTTGGGAAATATCTTTATCTGTATCTTCTTTTTTAATTTCAGGTTCTTTAATATCTGTTTCACTTTCTTTACTTGAAGTTACTTTTTCAGATTTTTCCTCTACTGATGGTGCTAATGTTTCTTCACTAACCTCTTCTGGTTTTGATTCAACATCAATACCTATTTTCTTTTTAATTTTTTCACTAATTCTTGCTGATTTACCCGTTCTATCTCTTAAATAATAAAGCTTTGCTCTCCTTACTTTACCTGATCTTATTACTTTTATAGAATCGACTATAGGACTAAATAATGCGAATGTTCTTTCAACACCCTCTCCAAATGATATTTTTCTAACTGTAAAAGATGAATTTATATCTCTATTTTTTTTAGCAATACAAACGCCTTCGAAGTACTGAATTCTATCCCTTTTGCCCTCTGTAATCTTAACACCTACTTTAATAATATCTCCAGGGAAAAAAGCAGGAAGTTTCTTTTCTGCAGTAATTTTCTTCACGTTTGATGCGTTTATTTCTTCGATTGTTTTCATTTCTAAATTTATCAAGTTAATTCTTTTTATATTTTTGCCACAAATCTGGTCTTCGGTCGCGTGTTATAGCCTCTGATTGAGATAAACGCCAGTCTTTAATTTTCGCATGATCTCCAGATAATAGCACATCTGGTATTGATTTTTCCTCCCAAATTTGAGGTTTGGTATATTGAGGATACTCTAATAGACCATTTTCAAAGCTCTCCTCTTTATTTGAAAATTCATTACCTAGAACTTTTGGTAATAACCTCAATATAGAGTCTATTACAACAATAGCAGCACTCTCACCTCCTGATAATACAAAATCACCTATACTGACTTCTTCTATGTTTCTACCTTCTATTACTCTCTGATCTATACCTTCAAAATGACCACAAAGTAAATTTATAGTTTTTTCTTTTGATAATTTTTTAGCAAGACTCTGGTTAAATAGTTTACCTTTTGGAGATAAATAAATTATTTTTTCTGAGGATTTAATGTTTTTATCTAATGATTTAGCTATTATATCAGGTTTCATTAACATACCAGATCCTCCGCCATAAGTTGTATCATCTACAGTTTTATGTTTGTCTTCAGCATAATCTCTAATATTTATTGTTTCTAATTTCCAAATTTTTTCGTCTAAAGCTTTACCATACAAACCCTTTCCTAACGATCCAGGAAAAAACTCTGGATATAAAGTAAATACTCTTGCAACAAACATGATCTAATTATTTTTTCTCTTCTGCTTTTGGAGCATCAGCTTTTTTCTCTTCTGCTTTTGGAGCATCAGCTTTTTCATCAGTTTCTTTTTTTCTATCCTTTTTAGGAATTGCTTTATGTGGATTATTTCCTTGCTTAGGCATTTCTATAATTTGTTTTTCTCCAAGAATTCTTGCGACTCTTGTGGTTGGTTGAGCACCTTGACTTAGCCAATACTTAACTCTTTCTAATTGCAAACCTATTCTATCCTCTTTTTCCTTAGGTAACAAAGGGTTATAAAATCCTAGTTTTTCTATAAACCTTCCGTCTCTTGCAAATCTACTGTCCGCAACAACAATTTTATATACAGGTCTTTTTTTTGTTCCGCCCATAGATAATCTTAGTTTTAACATTTTTTCTCCTTTGTTTATTTTAATTGATTAAAAAGCTCTGGAGGTATTCCTTTATCGGTCATACCTTTCAAGTTTCCTTTTGACATTTTTTTCATCATTTCAGACATCATTTTAAATTGTTTTAACAATTTATTGATAGTGGCTACATCTGTACCAGAGCCATTAGCAATTCTTTTTCTTCTAGAACCATCTATAATTTTAGGATTTTCTCTTTCTTTTTTTGTCATTGATAAAATTATTGCTTCATTCTGGGATATAATAGTTTCATCTATTCCAGATTGATCCATTTGTTTTTTTACTTTAGATACTCCTGGCATTAATGACATGATACCTTCTATACCTCCCATTTTTTTCATTTGTCTCAATTGAGTTAAGTAATCGTTCATGGAGAAACTTCCTTTTTTTAAATTTTCCTCAGTTTTTTTTATATTTTCTTCACTTAAATCTTGAGTGGCTTTCTCAACAAGAGAAACAACATCTCCCATTCCAAGTATTCTATTTGCAATTCTGTCAGGATGAAAAACCTCAAAATTTTCTGTTTTTTCCCCAACTCCTAAAAATTTTATTGGAACATTGGATACATATTTCATACTTACAGCAGCTCCACCTCTTGCATCTCCATCCGCTCTAGTCAAAATTATGCCAGTTAGATTAACTGTATTTTTAAATTCTTTTGCAACTTCTGCAGCTACTTGACCTGTTAAAGAATCTGCTACTAAAAATGTTTCAGTTGGTTTAATAATACTTTCAATTTGCTTAATTTCACTCATCATTTGTAAATCAATTTGTGTTCTTCCAGCTGTATCGAATAAAATAATATCTGCCCCATTTAAGTTTGCTGCACTAATTGCTCTTCTACAAATATCCGCTGGTAATTGACCTTCTATTATTGGAAGAGTTAAAATATTATTTTTTTCACCAAGAGACTTGAGCTGTTCTTGAGCTGCTGGTCTATAAATATCAAGACTGACCATCATGATTTTCTTTTTTTTATTATTTTCTAAAAATTTTGCTAATTTAGCTGTGGTAGTTGTTTTACCAGAACCTTGCAAACCCACTAACATCATTGGGACTGGCGGTACAGCGTTTAAATTAATTTCTTCGTTTTTTTCACCTAACAACTTTACTAGTTCGTCATAAACTACTTTTACAACCATCTGACCTGGTGATGTAGATCTTACAATTTCTGTACCAAGTGCTTTGGGTTTTACATTTTCAACAAATTGCTTAGCAACTTCCAAGGTTACATCAGCCTCTAGTAAAGCTTGTCTAATGCCTCTCAGTCCCTCATCAACTTGCCTTTCATCAAGAGAAGGTGCTTTTTTTAATGAAGAAAAAACTTCTTCAAATTTATTTGTTAAATTTTCAAACATAATTTTATTCCAATAACAAACGCACCAGTGGGCGAACCCTCGCTGACTGGTGTCGATCTCTTTGTTGCCAAAGACACCGCAAATTGCTTATTTTGCGGAAACTGCGATAAACTATAATAGAGGTTCAAAAAGTCAATAAATAAGTTAAATATTATTATATGGAATTGAAAGCTTATAAAATGGATGGTTTAGGAAATGATTTTGTCATTATTGATAGAAGAAAAGATGATGTAAATCTCTCAAAAGAAGAAATTATAAAAATAGGTAATAGAAATAATATTGGATTTGATCAAATCATATTTATTGAAAAAGAAAACAAAGGTGCCTTTCCAATAACTATTTATAATCCTGATGGCATTGAAGTAGGTGCGTGTGGAAATGGAAGCAGATGTATCGCTTTTTTGATTTCAAAAGAAAATAATCAAAATTTAATTAAATTAAGTGCTGAAAAAAAAATATTACAGGCAGAAATTTTAAGTGAAAAAATAGTTAAAATAAATATGGGTTTTCCGGAATTTGAAGATTGGAATAAAATTCCTTTAAAAAATGGAGAATTAAATCCTAAAATTTTAGAATTAGATTTTTTAAAAAAAGAATATGGCAAGGGGTTTTGTGTAAATGTTGGAAATCCACATATTGTTTTCTTTGTTGAAGATTGCTCAAAAATAGATATTAAAAATATAGGACCAAAAATTGAAAACCATAACTATTTTCCTGAACGAGTTAATGTTACTTTTGCTCAAGTCGTAGATAATAAAAATATTAAAGTAAATGTTTGGGAAAGAGGGGCCGGACAAACAAAAGCTTGTGGAACTGCTGCATGTGCAACAGTTGTTGCTGGATATCAAAAAGAATTAACAAATAATAATTGCAATATTCATTTTAAGGAAGGTAAACTTAATATTGATTTTAATAAAAGTGATGGTCAAATTTATATGACTGGACCTGTATCTGATATAAAAGAAATAAAATTAAAAATTTAATGGGAATTTTTGATAAATTTAAAACAGGATTTCAAAAAAGTGCTTCTGCACTTAAGTCTGGATTAAAAGAGATAATTATTAAAAAAGAGATAGATGACAAAACACTAGATGAAATTGAAGATTTTTTAATTCAAAGTGATGTGGGTGTAGCAGCTTCTGAGGAAATTAAAAATATAATTGCTGAAAAAAAAATCGATCCAAGCAAGAATAAAGCTGACGAAATTAATTTAATTCTTAAAAATTATATATTGGATTTAATGTCTCCTTTAGAAAATGAGAATTTTTTTTTAAATAAGATAGATTTGAATGCTATTCTGATATCGGGAGTTAATGGTGTAGGAAAAACTACTACTATTGGAAAAATTGGTAAAATTTTAAAATCTAATGGAAACAAAGTTATTTTTTGTGCATCTGATACTTTTAGAGCTGCAGCAATTGAACAGTTAGAAAATTGGGCCAAAAAAATTGATGTAGAAATTATTAAATCTTCACAAGGTTCTGATCCTGCATCTGTTGCGTATAAGGCTGTTGATGAAGCTATAAAAAAAAAATTTAGCCATGTATTAATTGATACTGCTGGAAGATTACAAAATAAAAAAAACTTAATGGAAGAATATAAAAAAATTGCAAATGTTACAAAAAAAATTGATCCAAATGCTCCCCACGAAGTATTGTTAATTCTTGATGCAACATCAGGCCAAAATGTAATAAATCAAGTTGAAGAATTTAACAAAATTATTCCAATTACAGGATTAATTATGACAAAGTTAGACGGAACTGCTAAGGGAGGAATATTAATAGCAGTAGCAAAAAAATATAAACTTCCAATTATTGCTCTTGGACTTGGAGAAAAAGAGGACGACCTTCAAATATTTAATGCTAAAAAGTTTGCTGAAGCCTTTGTTGAAATTAGTTAATCAAGTTATTTGAGATCAAAGGTTTATAATAATTACAATTATATGTTTCTTCCAAACTAAAATAGCCACATTTTTTCGCTATGGATGAGATAATAAATTCTAATTTATTTTTTTTATCATATTTTTTTAAATTTCTTTTTGAAATATCAAAAACTAAATTCGCATTTATATTTTTAATTGCACTCACCATTATGAGAGTATTGTTGTCATTCAATAAATAATATGCAAAATCCTCAGGGAAAACTGGAAAATCATAATTTTCAATTATTTTTTTTGCACTAGATGGAAACCAATCATAAGAAATAAGTGATTCATCAGTCTTGGTATGATGATTGTAAATGTATAAGTCTTGAGGGAAATCGGTAATATAATTATATTCCTCTCCTCTCGCTAAAATAGCTTTTTGTCTAGTTTTAAAATAAAGAGTAAATTTTTCATTATGCGATGCCATTTTCCCAATATAAAATAAATCTTCTTTGTCAATATCATTTTGTTCTGCATGCAAATAGGTAGGAATTAAAATTATAATTAAAAATATTATAAATCTTCTCATAATACTAATTATATTTCTTAAATAAGAAGACTATTTGTTTAGAATGTGACCTAATTTAAACTTAAGATAAATTTATCAATTGTATTTATTAATTCTTGATTAAATTCCATCATATGATCATCATATTTTGGAAAATATGAATATTTTGGTTCATTAGCTAACTCAAATATCTTTTTACCCATATAAAATGGAACTATTTTATCTTCTTCACCATGCATTACTAATATGGGTGATTTGATGTTTTTAATTTTTTTATTACTTTCATATTTATCTTTTAAAAGAAGTTTTATTGGAAATATTGGATATTTAGATGCTCCAGCATCTACCATTGATGTAAATGGAGATTCTAAAATAATACCAGCAAAATTTTTGTTTTGAGCCACTTCGGTTGCAATTCCTGTTCCTAAAGACTCACCATAAATAATTATGTTTTTATCTTCAATTCCTTTTTCATTTAGCCACTTAATTGCTCCTTTTGCATCTTTATACAGACCTTGTTCAGTTGGTTTACCTTGATTTCCACTAAATCCTCTCCAAGCTAATAACAAAAAGTTTACATTTATGTCTTTAAACTTATTAATTTTATGAATTCTATTTTCTAAGGCCCCCGCATTTCCATGAAAATATAAAATTGTTTTAAAATTTTTAATATCTTTTTTATGAAACCAAGCTAGCAAATTTAGATTATCTTCTGTATTAATTTTTACTTTTTCAATTTCAACTTTAAGATCGTCACCAAAATAATTATTTTCAACAGGATGATAAAGTAAACTTCTTTGTGAGAGAAAAAGAATTAATGAAATAGTTAAGTAAATTAATATTAATGTTATTAAAAAAATTGAAAACATTTTTATTATTTTAGGCATTTTTCATTTTTTTCTTTACTAGAAATATTCCGACAAATACTAGAATAGTGCCAATATAATGAAAGAATTCTAATTTCTCTTGAAATAGAAATATACCATAGAATGCTCCATAAACCGTAAATAAATATAAGGTAAAGCCAGTTGTTGATGCGCCTAAATATTTTTGTGTCAATGTATATAAACTGAAAGCAATTATACCTGGTGAAATCGCAGCAAAGGAAACCCAAAATATAAAATTATTATCAAAATTAGTTTTAGAAAAAAAATTTTCCTCTAAAATATAGAATGGCAAAAGACTTAAAGCACCAAAAAATGCAATTAGAGTAAATCTTGGAAAAACTGCTAAATCTGATTTCCAATAAAAAAGATATATAGAATAAAGAGCCCAGCCAACAGCAGCTCCTAACATCCATAAATCTCCCATAGTAAATTTAAGGTTTATTAAGAAAGAAATATCCCCTTTAATTATAATAATAAATACACCTACTAAACAGGATATAAGGCCAATAATTTTTAAATAATTTATCTTTTCTCTAAAAAATAAGGATGAAATTAAAATTATAAAGATTGGGGATGATGTATAAATTATGCCCATATTAACTATGGTAGTTGTCTTACCTGCTAAAAATGGGAATGCTCCACAAACTCCACAACCCATTGCTCCTAGAAAAAAAAGTTTAAAAAACTCTTTTTTAATTGCTCTAAGTTTATCTTTTAAAAAATAAAAGTTAAAAATGAACAATATTATAAATACTAATGTCCATCTCCAAAATGCTAATGAAATAGGAGGCACATATTCTACGCCACCTCTTGCAACAATTAAATTGCTTGCCATAAAAATTGGTTGAATTAATAATAGTGCTAAAGCTAATGGGCTATTTGAACTTTTACTCAAGATTTTTGAAATTATTTTTTATCGAAAAATGCTTCATAGACCATCATAAAAATTGCTATACCCATTAAAATATAAACAGGTAATACATCAAAAAAACCTATCATCGATGATCTGGTTAATGTAAATGCTAGACCAACTAAAAAAGCTACTGCAAGTAAAGATCCAAGAAATGTTGTAAGTTTTTGCATTTTAATTATTACATTCCTTTTCTAACCAATTAGCAACCCCTAAAAATCTTTGATCATCATAAAGATTACCTACTAACTGTACTCCTAATGGCAAATTATTTTCTCCTTGTAGCAGAGGAAGGGATATACAAGGTAAGCCTAGATAAGACCATACTTTATTAAATTCAGCAGTTCCTGTACTCTTTAAGCCTTTTGGAGCAACACCAGGACTAGAAGGAGACAATACTCCATGATAATCCTCAAAAACTTCTTGATATGATTCTAAGCTTCTTTTTTTGAAATCAACTGCCTCTGTATATTCTTTTGCTGAATGCTTGTTACCTTTTGAAATAGCTGTTTGCATGTATTTAGAGAGTTTTTTTTTATATTTTTTATAATACAACGCAAAATTATTAGCTAAATCTGTTTCATGAATAATTTGATGATACTTATGTATTTCTTTAAAATACAAAGGTGTATCAAATACCTCTATATTTTTAAATGACTTAATAAAATATTCAAATGACTCTCTAGATTTTTTATCAATTATTTTCCAATAATCTGACTTATAAAAAATAAATTTTGGTTCAAACAATGGTCCTTTTTTTGTTTCTTCCAAAATATTTTCAGCTGAATAATAAATAGTAGCTGGATCATGACGATCTTTTTTAACTAAAACCTTTGCTAATAATGCTACATCTTCGACTTTTCTTCCAAACATACCTATATGATCAAGTATATAGGAAGTTTTCAAAACACCATTTCTTGAAATCAGACCATAACTTGGTTTATAACCTACAATCCCACAGTAAGAAGCAGGTCTAATAACTGATCCACCTGTTTGTGATCCAATTGAAAGTGGAGTCATAAATGAAGCAACAGAAGCTGCTGATCCACTTGAAGAGCCACCTGGAGTTCGAGAATAATCGTGAGGGTTAGTAGTTTTTGGTGGTCCAAGATATGCCAATTCAGATGTAGTTGTTTTGCCCATCACAATTGCCCCTGCTGAATGTAAAAGTTCAACTATCTCAGCATTTTGTGAATAAGATTTACCTTTTCTTATTGGTGTTCCACACTCAGTTGGCATATCTACAGTTCCAATTATGTCTTTAATAGCTACAGGAACTCCATGAAGCAAGCCAACTGGTTTTCCAGATTTTCTATGCTCATCAGCATCAGCTGCTTTCTCTAATAAAATTTTTTTATCAAAGTGCGCCCAAGCTTTTACATCTTTTTCAAATTTATTTATTCTTTCAATATATTTTTCACAAATCTCAACAGAAGTTAATTGACCTTCTTTTATTTTTAAGGCCATTTCCTCAACGCTTAACGAAAATATATCAATCATTTTTTTTTAGTCTGCAAATAATACTTCTGGTAACCATAGTGCAATACCAGGAAACATATACATCAAAAACATTCCAAAAATAACTATTCCTAAAAATGGCATAATTCCTCTAAATATGTCCATTAGTTCAACATTTGTTTTTTGAACACCTTTTAGATAATAAGCAGACATTGCCATGGGTGGAGTTAGAAACGAAGTCTGTAAATTTAAAGCAATTAACATAGCAAAAAAATATGGATTCACTTGAAATATTTCAAGCAATGGTAAAAAAATTGGAACAAATATAATTAAAATTTCTGTCCACTCTAAGGGCCATCCTAAAAGAAAAATTATAATTTGAGTTATTATCAAAAACTGCCACGTAGTTATATTTATTGATGTGAAAAAATGTTCAAATACCTCGTGTCCTCCTAAATAAGAAAAGACTGAGGAAAAGGTCCAAGATCCAATAAACAACCACATAATCATTGCAGTAGTTTTTGCGGTTAGAAAAACAGATTCTTTAAAATTTTGCCATTTTAAAGTTTTATAAAACCAAGATAACAGTATTGCTCCAAATGCACCGGCTGCTGCTGCTTCAGCTGGAGTGGCAATTCCTGCTAAAATTGTTCCAAGAACCAACATTATTAAACCAAATAAAGGAACAAAAGAAACCATTACTTCTTTTAAAATTTCTGCTCTAGGCGGAATATCCTCCGCCGGAGGTCTTGGAGCGATAGAAGGATTGAGCCATGCTCTAAAAACTGCATAAGCAATATATAATCCTGCTAACATCAATCCTGGAAAAATTGCAGCTGCAAATAATCTTAATGGTGATAATTGCGCAATTACAGAATAAACAATCAACATAATGCTTGGTGGAATTAAAATTCCTAAACACCCACCGCTACAAATTATTCCTGATGCAAATTTTTTGTCATATCCAGCTTTAACCATTGCTGGCCAAGCTAGTAAGCCCATTAAAGTAACCACAGCACCTATAATCCCTGTTGCAGTGGAAAATAAGGCACAAGTTATTAGAGCTGCTACAGCCATAGATGCTGGTAACCTATGTGCTGCAAGTCTAATAGCAAAAAATAATTTTGCTACAATTCCTGCACGCTCAACTAAATATCCCATAAATAAAAAAAGTGGAACTGCTGTAAGAACGTTGTTATCCATTACTGTGTAAGTATTTTTAACAAACAATGAAAATATTCTATTATCAAAAAGATGATCCATTAAAACTGGATCATAATAAGCGTAATAACCAAAGCCTATTCCCATAGCCATCAGAGTGAAGGCTATTGGAAACCCTAATAACACTGAGAATAAAAATACTCCCATCATTAAAATTGCTACTTCTGGATTTGTAAGACTAAATAACATTTTTTTTGTCTTCCTCTTGCGATGTTCTCATTAACATTTCATCTGTTTCCTCTGCAACAACCATTCTGGAAGGCCATTTTCCAGATTTGATGCATATAATAGATCTAAATACTTCACCTACTCCCTGAATAATTAACATAATACCTGCAGCAGGTATCATTGATTTAACCATATAAATTTGGATTTGAGCAGGACTACTCCAGCTAGTTTCTTTTATTTTCCAAGCTTGCGCTGCGTATTCATATCCATAAAATGCTAAAGCAATGACTCCTGGAAAAAAAAAGATGAAGTAAAGTACTAAATCTATCCATGCTTGAGTTCTTTGGCTAAACAATCTGTATATTACATCACCTCTAACATGTGCTTCCGTTGCTAAACAGTATGCACCAGACATCATTAATATAGCTCCGTACATTTGCATACTGAAATCAAAATTCCACAATGTTGGCTTGTTAAATGCATAAGCCATTATTACTTCGTAGACTGTTCCTCCCATTAAAATTACAATGCACCATGAAAAAGCTTTTCCCATTGATGTACTAAGAGTGTCTGCAAATCTAATGTAAGATGCCATCATAATTTTAAAGTATATTAAATTCGTATAAAAAAAAAGGGGGTTTTTAAACCCCCTTTATTTTAATTTTTAAAAGCTAATTAAATTTTAACTTTTGCAATTGGACCAAACTCATTTTCATAAGCTAATTTGTAGTTCGGTTGATTCATCAACAGATACTTCATAGTTCTCTTAGCATATGCTTTTTGAGACTCGATTATTTTCTTGAAGAAAGGATCTTTCCCAGAAAATTCAGCAACTATTTTATCCCAACCTTTTAACTGTTCAGCTAAAATAGCATCCGATGTTTGGTATACATTAACCTTATGCTCATTCATTAACTTAGCTAAGTCAGCAGAATATCTAACCAAAGCTTTAAAGTAGTTATCTGAGTTAGCAGCATAAGCAGCATTTCTCAATATTGCTTGATGAGCAGGTGAAAGGCTGTTGTATCTTTTCTTGTTCACCGGTATCTCAAACATCTCTTGAGATTGGTGGAAACTACCTAAGTGATAGTGTTTAGATACATCTTGCATTCCAAACTGCGAGTCTGATGTTGGGTTGTTAAATTCAGCAGCATCAATCAAACCAGTTTTCATCGCTGGTTGAATCTCACCACCTGGTAATTGTCTTACGACCATTCCCATTGCAGTTAAAACGTTAGTCGCTAAACCAACTGTTCTATACTTCATTCCTTTAACATCAGAAACTTTTGTTACGTTCTTTTTAAACCAACCAAAAGGCTGCGCTGGCATAGGCATATGGAAAAAACCAATATAATCAAAACCTACTTTTGATAGAGTTTCTTCATATAATGCTCTTCCTCCACCATACTCCATCCATCCCATAACTTCTTGAGATGACATTCCGTATGAAGGACCAGTTCCAAAAAGTGAAGCTGCTGGATTTTTACCATACCAATATGCTGTCACCCAGTGACCCATATCTAAGTTACCATCACTTACCGCTGCTCCGATTTCAGAAGTTTTAACAACTGCACCAACTGGCTGAAGATCAATTTTCAATGATCCACCTGACATGTCGCTAACCATTTTTGCATAGTCTCCTGCCATTTCAAAAAAGATATTAGCGCCTGATGGCCAAGCTGCCTGCATCTTTAATGTGACTGGAGCACCAAAAGCAACATTTGGCATAGCTACAGCTGTTGCTGCTGCTGCACCTGTTACTGCCGCTGCTTTAAAGAACTTTCGTCTTGAAGGAGTTTTTCCCTTCTTAAGATTTTTATCTTTAATCATTATTATTTCCTCTCTATTTAGTTATAACTTTCATAATTTAAGCACAAATGATTATTAGAGTCATTAAAAAAAGACCATTTTGAACTTTCAATCTGAGATTGTGTAATATTATTAATTAACTTTGTTTTTGCAGTTTCCTGTTTTGAAATACTCTTCAATATTATCGATTGCTAGATTTGCCATTGCAGTTCTAGTCTCTTTAGTCGCACTCCCTAGATGGGGAAGTATGAAAGCTTGTTTATATTTTAGATATCCCGGATTTAAATTTGGTTCCCCTTTATAAACATCAAGACCAACAGCATATACTTTTCTTCTTTCAAGCGCATCTATTAGAGCTTCATCATCTACAATGTCACCTCTAGCTACATTAGTTACGACAGCTCCTTTTGGTAGATATTCTAAAGTCTCTTTATTTATTAAATTTATAGTTTCGTTTGATGCGGGGCAGCAAACTGATAACACATCAGAGACTGACATTAAACTTTTTAGAGTATCATGATAAGTTGCGCCATTATCCTTATCTGGGCTAAGTTTTGATCTGTTATGATAATGTACAATCATTCCTAGTGATTTTGCTATACGAGCAATTTTTTGTCCAATTCTTCCCATTCCTAAAATTCCTAATCTTGCTCCGGTCAGTTGCTTACCTATTAAATAGTCTGCTGACCATTTCCAATTACAGTCTTTTGCACCTTGAATACCTTCTGGAACTCTTCTGCATGCCCCTAAAATCAATAATATCCCAATTTCTGCTGTTGCATCAGTTAAAACATCAGGTGTATTTGTAACTGCTATTCCTCTTTTCTTTGCAGCTTCTAAATCAATGTTACCAAAACCTACTGCAAAGTTTGAAATAATTTTTATACTTTCAGGTAATTTATTTATTGTTTCAGCGTCCATTTTATCTGTTAACGAACTCAGTATACCATCACAACCTTGACTCATTTCAATTACATTATTTTGTGAATATAATTCATCGTTACTATTTAAATTTGCATCAAACATTTTTAAAGCTTTTTCTTCGCATTCTTTAAGTAGTTTTCTTGTGACTAAAATTTTTTTCATATTAATTTTTAATTTAAATCAAAAATCTTACCAGGATTCATTATATTATTTGGATCTATGGTTCTTTTAATTGATTTCATTACTGGAATATTGTCCGGATGTTCCTCTAAAAGGTATTCTTTTTTGTGAAGTCCTACACCATGTTCTCCAGTAATTGTTCCATTTAATTCTAATGCTTTTTTAATTAACAAAGTATTAAATTCTCTTATTTTTTTATACATTTCTTTTTTTGCTGGATCAAAAGGTAGAACTACATGAAAATTTCCATCACCTAAATGACCTACCATTGGAGCTCTAATTCCAAACTTTTCTGCTTGTTCTTCAGCAAAATTTACACACTCAGTTATATTTGATATAGGTACGCAAACGTCAGTTGAATAAACTCTTCCATTATCAATTAAAGCTTTAACAGAATAGTATACATCCCATCTTGCTTTCCAAAGTTTATTTCTATCCTCCAAATCTTTTGCCCATTTAAATGAACTACCTTTATTTTCTTTTGATAATTCTTCTACAATTTTAATATTCTCATTATTAGATAACTCTGATCCATGAAATTCAAAAAATAATGTTGGTACCGCTTCAATATCTTTTAATTTTGAATAATTTATACTAATCCCCATTTGATCTTTATTAAGCATCTCAATTCTTGCGATTGGAACACCATATTGAATAACTTGTTGCGCAGTTTGAACTGCATTTTCTAACGTTGGGAAATGACATACAGCACTCATTATACTTTCTGGTATGGGAGACAATCTTAAGTGAACTTCAGTTATTATACCTAATGTACCTTCTGATCCAATAAATAGGTTTGTTAAATTATAACCAGCAGAAGTTTTTTTAGTTCTACTTCCTGTTCTTATAATATCACCATTAGGTAAAACTACTGTAAGACCAGTTATTGCTGTTTTCATTGTTCCATATTTCACAGCCATTGTTCCTGAAGCTGAAGTTGAGGCCATGCCACCAATTGCAGCATTTGCACCAGGGTCAATTGGGAAGAAAACTCCATCTTCCCTTAAATATTCATTTAATTGTTCTTTTGTTACACATGCTTGAACCCTGCAGTCAAAATCTTCAGCATTTACACTTAAAATTTTATTCATTTTTTCTAAGGATATAGTTATACCGTTTTCATTACCGACTACATTTCCTTCAAGAGATGTTCCTGTCCCAAAAGGAACTACAGGAATTTTATATTTATTACATATCTTTAAAATTTTAGATACTTCTTCATTGCTTTCTGGAAACGCCACAGCTTGTGACAAAATTGGGTCGTATGTATCTTCGCCTCGGGCATAATTTGCTCTTGTAGACTCGGATAATGATATTCTATCTTTTAAAAATTCTTTAAGCTCTGATTGACAAGTAGCATTAAACATATGATTTATTATATCAGGCTTATTTAAAAAATAAACTTAACCAAGCATTTTTTTTATGTTTTCAAGTGCTTGTGAAATGTTATCTCTAGACGCTGCAAAACTAAATCTTACATAATCGTTACAACTCTTGCCAAAAGCTGTCCCTGGAACTATTGCAACGCCTGCCTCATGCATAGCTTTTTTGCAAAATTCAGCACCACTCATTCCTGTCCCAATTACTTTAGGGAATGCATAAAAGGCACCTCCGGGTAAACTGCATTCTACACCAGGTAAACTATTTAATCCTTCGTGGATGAGTTTTCTTCTTGCTGTAAATTTTTCCATCATTTCATGAATAGAGTCGTCTGGACCATCTAAAGCAGCTATACCTGCAAATTGTGCAGCAGCGTTAACACATGAAACACTATTAATTAATAATTTATTAACGTGTTCAACTAAGTTTTCTGGCCAAAAACTCCATCCTAATCTCCACCCTGTCATTGAGTAAGCCTTACTCCAACCTTCAAGTACAATTAATCTATCCCTTAATTCTGGATAATGAAAAAACGATGGCATTTCTTTTCCATCAAAAATTTGTCTACTATAAATTTCATCACTTAATATCGTCACATGAGGATATTTTTTTAGACCTTCTGCCAACTTATCAATTTCAGGTTTGTCAACAAAACTTCCTGTAGGATTATTTGGATTTATCAAAATTAATAATCTAGTTTTATCTGTTATCAAAGGAAGAATTTTATCTGCACTAAATTTTAGATCTTTATCTTCTGTTAAATCATATGGTACAGCTGTTGAACCTGTATAATTGATCATTGATTCATAAATTGGAAAAGCTGGTGTTGGATGAATTATTTCTGCCCCAGGCTCACCAAAACATTGAATAGCATAACTCATAGTTGGTTTTCCACCAGGCATAATTAATATTCTCTCAAAACCTACATCAGCATTATAACGTTTTTTTATCCATCTTGTTACAGCTTGTCTACATTCGGGAATCCCATTTGACATTACGTATCCATGGTGTCCATCATCTAATGCTTTTTTTGCTGCTTCAACTACATGCTTTGGTGTTTTAAAATCTGGTTGTCCTAACCCTAAATGTATCATTGGTTTACCTTGGGCTTCCAACTTTTTAGCCTCAGCAAGAACACTAAAAGCTGTTTCTGTTCCAAGTCTATTTAAACTTTGTGCTAATTTCATTTTTTTCTCCAATTTATTTTCTGTAAATTAATTTTGAACTATTTAATTCTTTTAAATTTTTACATCCCATCAATACCATATTTCTATGAATTTCATCATGCATATTTTGCAATAGACGTTCAACACCTTGTTGACCACCTGCGGCTAAAGAAAACAGGAACATTTTGCCAAAACTACAAGCCTTTGCACCTGCAGCAATAGCTTTTATGACATGACTTCCCCTTCTTACCCCTCCATCCAATATAATTTCTAATTTATCTCCGACTGCATCGGAAATTGCTTTTACCTGATCGAAAGGAGATCTTGATCCATCAAGTTGCCTTCCACCATGATTTGAAACCATAATAGCAGTGCAGCCAATATCAATGGCTCTTTTTGCATCTTCGATAGACATAACTCCTTTAAGCGCAAAGGGCCCATTCCACTTTTTTGCGCAATACTCAGCATCCTTCCATCCCATGGCAGGGTCATATTGTTCATTAATATATTCAATAACTGACTTGGATATATTTGTACCCTTGTCTGTTTTTTTTTTAACATTTGATAATTCAAATTTTTTTCCAGTTAGATAGTTAAACACCCATCCAGGTTTCATCGCAAAACTTATAAGGCTTTGTAATGTTAGTTTTGGTGGAGTAGTAAATCCTGTTCTATGATCTTTCTCTCTATTTCCAGCAACCAAAGTATCTACTGTTAAACACATGGCATCGAAACCAGATCTTCTTGACCTTTCAATTAAATCATCCGAAATTGATCGGTCTTTATGAACATATAGTTGAAATAATTTTGGACCACTTGAAATATTAGATACTTCTTCAATGGTATTATTTCCCATTGATGACATGCTATAAAAAGTTCCAAATTTTTCAGCTGCTCTTGCTGAAGCTTTATCTCCGTCAGGATGGTAAAGTCTTTGCATAGCTGCGGGGGAAAGAAAAATTGGCATATCAATTTTTTTTCCAAATAAAGTTGTAGATAAGTCTGGTTTACCAACACTTGCAAGGACATTTGGAACTAAGTCGCAATCATCAAAAGAGTCTGTATTTCTTCTTAAAGTAGATTCATCATCTGCACCACCATCAATATAATGAAATATTGGCGAGGGTAATTTTTTTTTTGCTAGTTTTCTAAAATCACTAAAATTATAGCAGTCTTTTAAGTTCATATAAAAAGCAAAATTTATCTAAATCTTAAATTATTTCTATTTAAATCAGATATACTTTTACATCCCATCAACTTCATATCTCTAACTAGTTCAGACTTATACTTTTCTATAGCTCTTTCAACGCCAGCTTGTCCTCCAGCTGCTAGAGCATAAAGATATAGCCTACCCCCTGAGCATGCTTTTGCACCTAATGATAATGCTTTGAGCATGTGAGTTCCTCGATGAATTCCACCTTCACAAATTACATCTAGCTTATCGCCGACTGCATCAACAATTTCAGCTAGTTGATCAAAAGGAGATCTTGAACCATCTAATTGTCTTCCACCATGATTTGAAACCATTATACCTGTGCATCCAATATCAACTGCTCTCTTAGCATCATCTACACTCATTACTCCCTTCAATGCAAAATGACCGCCCCATTTAGAGCAAAGATTTTCAGCATCTTTCCAATTCATAGATTGGTCTAACATTGTAGAAAAATAGTTTCCAATGGAAGAATTAGTACTTGTACCTTCTTTAACAAAATCTTGAAGATGAGGTAATTCAAACTTACCTTTTGTTAAATAATTAATTCCCCACATTGGTTTTGTGGCAAAACTAAATAAACTTGATAATGTTAGTTTAGGAGGAGATGTAAAACCAGTTCTTAAATCTCTTTCTCTATTGCCACCTGTTATGGTATCAACTGTTAAAGCCATTACATCAAATTTTGCTGCTTTTGCTCTTTCAAGACAAGAGTCATTTAAACCTCTATCTTTATGAAAATAAAACTGAAACATTTT
>CACFZX010000006.1:0-45163 GCA_902570905.1 uncultured Pelagibacteraceae bacterium | reverse complement strand
TTACAACAATACTTAGCAGATCGAAGAAATAAGGAAGGAATATCAAAAATTTTTGTAAGATCTGATACAACAGGTAAATTAATTTCACTTGTTAATCTAGTTGATTTTAAAGAGGTAGGTGCTGCAAAAGAATTATCAAGATATAATAGACAGCCAGCTGTTACCATTTCAGCAAATATTTCAGAAAATTATTCTTTATCTGATGCAATAAAATATTTGGAAAATACTATGGAAAAAGTTGCTCCACAAAATCAAATTACATGGAAAGGTAAATCTGAAGAAGTAAAAGAGACCAGTAATGAATTATTTATTATTTTTGCTTTAGCATTATTAACAGCATACTTGGTAATGGCTGCTACATTTAATTCATTTGTTCATCCATTTATTATTATTTTGACTGTTCCATTGGCAATTTTTGGGGGTTTAGTTTTTATTTTATTTTTAAATAGCTCTGTAAATATCTTTTCACAAATTGCTCTTATTATTTTAATTGGAATATCAACCAAAAATAGTATTTTGATTGTCGATTATGCAAATCAAATTAGAACCAAAGGTAAAAATATAGAAACTGCTGTAAAAGAAGCTTGTAGCATAAGATTTAGGCCAATTATTATGACATCTTTGAGCACCATGATTGCTATGATGCCATTGGTAATTGGAAATATAGGTCCTGGAGCTGGTGAAGGTTCTAGATTAGCAGTTGGTTCTACTATTTTAGGTGGAATGATTATTTCGACGTTCTTTACACTTTATGTTACTCCAACAATGTATTTGGCTTTAGCTAAAAATACAAAAAGAATAGATGCCGTTGATATCGAATTAAAAAAAGAACTTCGTTAAAAAATAATATATTTATTTCTATTTAATTTATTTTGACAAGACGAAAGTTGTTTTTTGTATTTTATAGATTGCTTTTCAACCTTTTTTGCAATTAATATTATTCTATTGTTATTCTTATAATTTTTATAATTTCCCCAACCCTCATGATAAGCAATATACTGTTTAAAAACATCCTTTTTGGATATTTTTAATATTTTTGAACTTTTGCTTGTATACCAACCTATAAAATCAACGCTATCTTTAAATCTTGCTCTAGTAGCAAGAGGTTTTTCATTTTCCTTTTTATACTGCTCCCAAGTACCCTTAACTGCTTGGGAGTAACCAAAAGAACTTGAAGGTCTTTTATATGGAATTACTTTAAACAGTTTATGACGTGGAGGTTTTGCTAACCAATCGAAGTCTGACTCCATTTTAATAAAAGCTAGTTGCAAATGAACTGGGGTCCCCCATTTCTTCTCAGTTTTTTTAACGTGCTTATACCAAAAATATCTTTCAGAAAATATTGAACAACCATCAGCAGTATTTTTAGGAATTGATGAACAAGCTGAAATTAAAAAAAATAAAAATATAAATAATAATTTTTTATTTAGAATCACTAATAAACTTATAGTTTATTTATTTTTTTTTCTCCATTCTTCTGGAAAAATAAATTCTCCAGACCACATGCCTTTTTTTTTTATCATTGCTTCTTCTTGATCTTTTAAATATTTATCTGAATATCTTAAATAAGCTACCGCATGTCCCGAAAGTACCATAGCCTGATTGAGATTATATATTCTTTTTGGGCCCACAAAGCACTCTCCAAGCACTCTATTATATTTGTCAAACTCAGAATAATAACAAAATACTTCTCTCAGATTTTTTGAATTCTTTACATCATCAATGAATGATATCAGAAAATTTTTTGATAAATAGCCACATGCATAATCTTCATTATTTTTATCCTTACATAATTGTTTCATCTCTGGAGCATCGATTCCCAAAAGTCTTATTCTATGTTTTTCAATCCTTATTGAATCTCCATCAATAATTTTTGCTTTACCAGAAATAAATTTTTCTTGACCATGTAATTGGGTTATAAAAAATAAAATAAATATACTAAATAAACTCAGACTTAGCTTTTTCGTTAAGCTCATCCATTTTCTTTCTAATATCTTCGTCTGGTATACTATGATTTTTTAAATCTTCTTTTACTTTTCTAAAAACATCTTCATCTCCAGCTTCAGCAAAATCTGCTTTAATTACAGATTGAATATATTCTTTTTCTTTTTCTTCATTGTAACCAAGAATCTTTGAGGCCCATTGTCCTACATATTTATTTCTTCTAGCACTCACTTTAAACTGAAGCTCTTGATCGTGTGCGAACTTTTTTTCAAAACCTTTTTGTCTCTCATCAAATGAACTCATTTTTTTCTCCAATAATTTATAAGTTTTATAATTACAAATGAAACTATAACTCCAGCTATATTACCAAACATATCAGAAAATTGAAATGACCTATTAGGAATAATTAAATGAGATAGTTCGAGAATTACAGAAGAAGAAAATAAATATAATATTATTAAATTTTTATAATTCTGAATAAATATTTGAAATCCACATAAAGATATTATTAAAAATGCATAAAAGTGATTAGAGGAAATAATAAAATCTTTTGTTAATTGAGGTTGAATTGAACAATCCTTATAAAATAAACATCCAAATATACTTCCTGGATAAATATAAAAAATTATAAATGCTATGTTAACTATGAAAAAAAGTATTTTTATTAATTTCATTTTTAAATTATAGTTTAAATATCTGATGAGTCATTTAATTTTAGTAAGGCATGGACAAAGCCAATGGAACCTTGAAAAAAGGTTTACAGGTTGGGTGGATATTGATTTGGCGCCAAATGGTAAATTAGAAGCCTGCAAGGCAGGAGAACTAATTAAAGAGCTTAAATTAAATTTAGATTTTTTTTTCTGTTCATATCAAAAAAGGGCAATTGAAACTTTAGACTTAATTTTAAATACACTTAGAATTAAAAATAATAATGTTATAAAATCTTGGCAGCTCAATGAAAGACATTATGGTGCCTTAACGGGTTTAAATAAAGATGAAATGAAAATAAAGTTAGGAGAGAAAAAAATAAAAGAATTTAGAAGATCTTGGGATGTTGCTCCAGATCCATTAAATCAAAATAGTCCATATCACCCAATAAATATTGAAACTTATAAGAACGTACCTAGAGATAAAATTCCAGATACAGAGTCACTTAAAGATACATTCGAAAGAGTAACAAATTATTATGAAAAAAATATATCTGACAAAATAGATAAAAACATAGTTATAGCTGCTCATGGAAATTCTATTAGAGCTTTGTGTAAATATTTATTTAAAATAAACGAAAATGATATTTCAAAACTCGAAATACCAACAGGTAATCCTCTTTTAATAGAATTTGAGAAGGGAATAGTTAAAAATGCTAGATACCTTGATAAAGAAAGAGCACAAGATCTAATTAACTTTTAATAATTTCATTAAAAATTTCTAAATCAGTGACATGAAAAAATTCTTTTGTACTCTCAAAACCATTTAAATTATTTTTACTAATTTCATTATTCCATACTTTGGATATTGAAAAAGAAATGTCGGATATATTGTTTAAAATTTTTTTGTTAATAATCTGACACCCAATATAAATAAAATTATTATTTTCATATTTAAATAAAGATTTATTTTTAAGTTCAAAATCTCCTATAAATCTTTTGTCAAAACTTTTTTTTTTATTCACTACTAACAGCAAATTACTAAGTTTATTTGAGTCATAATATTCAATCATAGCTTTTAATTCGTCAAAGTATTTTTTATCCCACATAGTATCTGGATTAAAAACAATAAAATCTTCATCTTCAGAAGAATTAATTAAATTGAGTATTCCCCCACCTGTATCTAAAATTTCTTTTCCATCTTTTATAATCTCAATTTCTAAGCTTGATTTATAATTTTTTATAAAATCAATAATTTGATCTTCAAGGTAAAAAGTATTTATTTTTACTTCTTTAATTTCTAATTTATCAATTATCTGTAGTGTTCTTTCTAATAAAGTAATGTCTTTTATTTTAAGCAAAGGTTTGGGTATACTTTTGGTTAATGGCTCTAATCTTTTACCAAAACCAGCACATAAGATTAAAGCAGTTTTGACACTCATAATTTGTATCTAACCTCTTTTGGAAAGTACTTATCTATATTGATTTTAAGATATTTAAAATCCTTTCCTTCTTCTACCCTTTGTTCAATTAGTTTCCATGCGTAGGGTATTAATTTTAAATATGTTTTTTTTTTATCTCGTTTGTGGAGTCTTTTAAATATACCTATAATTTTAAAATTTCTTAATATGGATAAAATAAGAAAATCGTTATTAAAGTTTTTCTTATTTATTTTTTTTTTATTAATTAAAAAATATTTTTCATAAATTGTTTTTTTTATTTTTTTTGATGTCTTTATCCTAACATCATCAATTAAAGAGGCTAAATCGTATGCAATATTTCCAAATAATGCGTCCTGAGAGTCAATTATAAAAAGTTTTTTTTTGTAAATCATAATATTGGAAACATGAAAATCTCTATGAACAAAAGTGTTGTTTTCATTTTTGAGATTTTTACACATATTGCTAAAAATTTTCAAAAATTTTTTTTTAATATACTCACGTTTTTTTCCTTTGTAATAGTCTGGCAAATACCAATTTAAAAATAGCTTAGCTTCATCTATTAAAATTTTATTTGTATATTTTTTTATTTTATAAAATTTATTCTGAAAGTTTTTAATTTTATTTGTTTTGATATTTTGGATTTTAATTAATTTTTTTAGGATTAAAAAAAATACCTTGCTGTTGTTTTTTTTTTTTAATTCGGAAAAAACAGTTTTATTTCCCAGGTCATCAATTTCTATAAAATTTTTCTTATAGTTTTCAGAAATTAAATTTGGAACTAAAATTCCATTAATATTAAGCAGTTTATTTACAGATGCATAATCTAAAAGGTTTTTTTCTTTTTCTTTATTAGCAAAAACTATAATGGATGTATCCTTGGTATTTTTTTTTCTATAAAATTTTCTGAAAGAAGCATCACCTTCTAAGGATGAATATTTTTTAAAATTTATTTTCTTTGAGTCTTCCATAAAAATAAATTTCTAAATTTCTTTCTTCCATATTTTCCGCATATTTAAAATATAACTCTAATCTGTTCAATGGTTTCTCATCAATTAATTCTGGCCACTCAATTATAGTAATAATATCCTCTGTATTATCAAATATCCCTAGGTTATTTAGTTCATCTTTGCTTTTTAGACGATAAAGATCAAAATGTTTTATCAGTATATTATTTATCTCATATTCATAAACAATATTAAATGTAGGGCTTAAAACTTCACTTTCAGGAAGTTTATTTTTTATTTCTAAAGAATTTACCAAGAGTCTTGTAAATGTAGTTTTGCCACTTCCAATTTCTCCAAATAAAAAAATATAATCTCCTGGTGATATAATTTTATTAATTTTTTCTGTGATTTTATTTAGATCTTTGGGTGATGAAATATTCATCTAAAACAGATTTAATATCTGTAAGCGTCTGGCTTGTAAGGTCCTTCAGTTTTAACACTTATATAATCAGCTTGATCTTTTGATAGTGGTGTTAATTTTGCACCAACTTTTTCAAGGTGTAGTCTTGCAACTTTCTCATCTAGATGTTTTGGTAGTACATAAACTTTTTTCTCATATTTATCTGAGTTATTCCATAACTCTATTTGAGCTGTAACTTGGTTTGTAAAAGATGCACTCATTACAAAACTTGGGTGACCTGTAGCACATCCAAGATTTACAAGTCTACCTTCAGCTAACAAAATTAGTCTTTTGTTATCTGGAAAGGTAATTTCGTGGACTTGAGGTTTAATTTCATCCCACTTATAGTTTTTTAAAGCTTCTACCTGTATTTCATTGTCAAAGTGTCCAATATTACAAAGTATAGATCTATCTTTCATAGCTCTCATATGATCTGCCGTTACTATGTCTTTATTACCAGTAGCTGTAACAACTATATCAGCTTGACCAATCATCTCATCCATTAGGACAACCTCATAACCTTCCATAGCCGCTTGTAGCGCACAAATTGGATCAGTTTCAGTTACCATTACTCTTGCACCGCTTTGTCTAAGTGATGCAGCACTTCCTTTTCCAACGTCACCAAAACCAGCAACAATTGCAACTTTTCCAGACATCATGACGTCAGTAGCTCTTTTTATACCATCAACTAAACTTTCTCTACACCCATAGAGATTATCAAATTTTGATTTTGTGACTGAGTCGTTAACGTTGATTGCAGGTACTAAAAGTGTTCCCTGCTCTTCCATTTTTTTCAGAGCTAAAACGCCTGTAGTTGTTTCCTCACTTAAACCTTTTATATCCTTCATTAAATCTTTATAATCTTTGTGCATTAGGGCAGTAAGATCACCACCATCATCTAAAATCATATTAGGCTTCCAATCTTTTTTGCCTTCAATTGTTTGTTTTACGCACCACCAGTATTCTTCCTCCGTCTCACCCTTCCACGCGAATACAGGAATACCTGCTTTCGCTATTGCTGCAGCTGCATGATCTTGGGTAGAAAATATATTACATGAAGACCATCTTACTTCTGCACCTAGGTCTACCAATGTTTCAATTAATACTGCTGTTTGAATTGTCATGTGCAAACATCCTAAAATTCTTGCACCTTTAAGAGGGTTTTTTCCTTGATATTCTTTTCTTAGTGCCATTAAGCCAGGCATCTCAGTTTCTGCTAAAGAAATTTCTTTTCTTCCAAATTCTGCTTGATTGATATCTTTAACTTTGTAATCGCTCATAAGATGCGGTTTGTAACAACTTTATCAAATTTAATCAACGTTTAACTTAAAGTTATATTTTTGGGAACGTAATCTCAATTTTTGCACCTTTATCGTCATTATTTGATGCGCGAATTTGACCATTATGAAGTTCAACAAGATTTTTTACTATATTTAAACCTAAGCCTGAGTGCTCACCAAATTTTTCAGGTCTATTACTATAGAATCTATTAAAAATTTTATTAGTATCAGTCTCTTTAAATCCCTCACCCTGATCAATGACATTAAGATTTATAGAACCATTATTTGCCTTTTCTAGCTCAACTTCTATTTCTTGGTTATCATTACTGAAAGAAATAGAATTATCTAATAAGTTTGCAATGATTTGCTCAACTCTATTTTCAATACCTAAAATTTTATAATCCTTTGAGCCATTGGTATTTAATTTTACAGATATGCCTCTTTTTGAATTATAAACTCCATTATAATCATCAACAACAGATCTAGTAATTAATTTGAGATCAAGCTCTTTCATTTGTTCTGAGGAAATTGCAGCTTCATCTTTTAACATTTGAGAGTAATCTGTTACTAATCTCTCAATCCTTTCAACATCATGGGAAATTATATTTATTAATTTATCTCTTAAAGTTTTATTTTCTGTTTCTGAAATAATTTCAGATGCACTTTTAAGTGAAGCTAATGGATTTCTAATTTCATGAACTAAATCTGTTGAAAAATTTTCAGCATTTGTAATTCTTTTGTTTAATTCTTTTGTCATTTCATCAACAGACTTTGATAAAATTCCTAATTCGTCATTTCTTTTTTTGATATTTTCTATATTTGTTTCTTCATTACTTTTTTCTTTGATAATATTTGTATAATTGACAATATTTTTAATAGGTTTAAGAAAATATCTGTTAAGCACAAATGAAAAAATCATTATAACAACAATTACAATTGCAGCTGTTCTTAATATAAAATTTTTTCTTTCATTTATTGCAACTCTAATTTCATTTGCGTTTTCTTGTATCACTATGAATCCATAATTATTTTCATCTATATTCACATTTTTTATTGTTGTTAAAATAAATTGTTCATAAGTATTTTGAGTAAATGCCAAAGGTTTTCCAAATTCTGATGAGTTAGCATAATTTGATAGTTTATCTTTTAAAAAAGGCAAATTTTTACTTTCTAGTGATGTTTGTTTATTTGAATCAGTTTTTTTTACTTCACTATCTAAAATATCCATCTCAACAATTTCAAGTTTTGGCGAAAAAGATCTTGGATCTAGGTCTAAAGTATCTGTATCCCCTATGAGATTAAAGTTACTATCAAATATTACTACTCTATCTAGATTTTGGAAAAGAAATCTCGTAGAAAACAAAAATTTTTTAATTTCATCGATATTAAAATTAATTTTTAATCTTTTTAAGTGGTCTGTAGTATTATCAATAATTTGTATATGATTAGAGGCTTTATTTTTAATCAATGACGGTTCAATACTTCTTAAATATAATAAAGTAAAAACCCCAATTACTAAAAAAAATACCAAGTTTAAAAAAAGAAATTTTTTTAAAATTGAAAGATTTTTGATAAAATTACTTAACATCAACTTACATTCCAACGATAACCACTGCCATATCTAGTTTCTATTGCAGAAAAATTACTATCAACTTTTTTAAATTTTTTTCTTATTCTCTTTACGTGACTATCTATAGTTCTATCTTCTATGTCCGTGTCCTCTCTATATGCAATATCCATTAACTGTGATCTTTCCTTAATTATACCTGGTCGTTTTGCTAACTCTTTAACTATTAAAAATTCTGTGGTTGTTAATTTATCAGGCAATTGTTTGCCCGCCCACTCACACTCTAATTGGGATGGATCTAGTTTTAGTTTTCCATGAGATATGATGTTCTTATTATCCTCTACATTGGTATCCTTTTTTCTTAATTGAACTCTAATCCTCTCAATTAAAATTTTCTGTGAAAAGCCACCTGATTTTTTTACAAAATCATCAGCACCTAGTTTTAAATTTAATAATTCATCTACTTCTTCATCTTTTGAAGTTAACATGATTACAGGCAAGGAAGTTTTCTTCCTCAATTTTCTAAGCAACTCTTCACCATCCATCCTTGGCATTTTAATGTCTATAACCGCTAGATCTGGAGGCGATCTAGTTAAGCCAATAAGAGCACTTTCTCCATCCAGATAAGTTTGAACTTTAAAACCTTCTTTTTCTAAAGCAATACTTAAGCTGGTTAAAATATTTCTATCATCATCAATTAATGCAATTGTTTCTTTCATAGACTACTTTAAAAATACTAAATTGTTCTAATTTGGGCAATAGATGGTTTTGCTTAATGTAGTTCACCCCAATTATTACCATGATTAATGTCAATTGAAAGAGGTATTGAAAATGTATGTAAATCACTGTCCTTAACACTTGACATCTCTTTTTTTATTAATTTTTCATATTCTAGTACTTCATCTTTTTTTACTTCAAAAATTAATTCATCATGTATTTGTAATAAAATTTTACAATTCAGGTTTTTAATTGACTCAAATTTCTTATTAATTCTTATCATTGCAAGTCTCATTATTTCTGATGCTGATCCCTGAATAGGAGCATTAATTGCGGCTCTTTCTTGAAAATTTCTAATATTAAAATTTTTGTCATTAATTCCTGTAACATGCGTTCGCCTTCCAAAAATATTGTTTACAAATCCACTTTTCCTACAAAATTTAATTGTATATTCCATATAATTTTTAATTTCTGGAAATTTTATAAAATATGCGTTTAGAAATTCTTCTGCTTCAACATTAGAAACGCCTATTTGTTTTGCAAGACCATATTGTGAGATTCCATAAATGATACCAAAATTAATTGCTTTTGCTTTTCTTCTCATATCAGAATTAACATCTTTAACTTTAACATTAAAAACTTGGCTTGCAGTTAAGGAATGAATATCCTCGTTATTTTTAAATGCTTTTTTTAATTCTTTTACATCAGCTAAATCAGCTAAGATTCTCATTTCAATTTGATTATAATCAGCAGAAATAAGCAATGATTGATTATCAGCTATAAAAGATTTTCTTATATCTTTTCCATCGTCTGACTTGATTGGTATATTTTGTAAATTTGGATCGCTAGAGGCTAATCTACCTGTAGATGTTGCGGCAAGTAAAAATGATGTATGAACCCTTTTAGAATTTTTATTTATATGTTCTTGTAATGAGTCTGAATAAGTATTTTTTAGTTTTGTTACCTGTCTCCAATCCAAAACTAATTTTGGTAATTCATGTCCTTTAAATGATAAATCTTCTAATACTTGTGCGCTAGTTGCAAAGCTGCCTTTTTTTGTTTTTTTTATATTCGCAATTTTCAATTCATTATACATTATTTCACCCAATTGTTTAGTTGAGCCGATATTGAACTCTTTTTTTGAAATTTTGAAAATTTCTTTTTCAAGTTTTTGTATCTTTCCTTCAAATTTTTTTGATAAAATCTTCAAAAAGTTATTATCAACTTTAATTCCACAAATTTCCATATGTGCTAAAATTTTTATCAGTGGTTTTTCAAAGATTTCATAAATATTTAGTAATTTTTCAGATTTCAGATTTTTTATAAAGATTTGATATAGTCTAAAAGTTATATCAGCATCTTCAGATGCATAATTTTTTGCCAAGTCTAAATCTACCTCACTAAAATTAATTTGTTTTTTCCCTGAACCAACTAAATCTTTATAAGATATGGTTTTATGATCTAAATGAATTTGAGACAATGTATCCATGTTATGGCGATTTTTTCCTGCATCTAAAACATAAGACATCAACATAGTATCCTCCATTGAAGTCATATCTATTCCTCTATGAAATAATATTATGTAATCAAATTTAATGTTTTGACCAATTTTTTTAATACTCTTGTCTTCTAGAATTGGTTTAATCTTTTTTATTATTGATTTTTCATTCATGTTTTTTTTAGATTTATGTGCTAGTGGTATATAACAAGCATGACCAACTTTAGTGGATAAGGAAATACCAACTAAATCAGCCTGATGAGGATCCAAAGATGTTGTTTCGGTATCAATTGCAAATTCACCTTTTTCTTCTGCCTCTTTTAACCATTTATCTATATCTTCCTCATTTTCTATTAATTGATAATTTTTTGAATTAATTTTTTGATTTATACTTTTTTCAATTTTTTGATCTTTCTCAAATCCTATTTCACCATATGTTGATATTACTGAACTTAATAATCTGTTAAATTCCATTTCTCTTAAAAAATCATAAAGTTTTTTTTTATCAACATTTTTTAATTTAAACTCAATTATCTCATTTTTAATTGGAACATCTTTTTTTAAGGTTACTAATTTTTTACTTACTATAGCTTTATCTTTATTTTCAATTAAAGTTTGTCTTCTTTTGTTTTGCTTAATTTCACTAGCTTTTTTTAATAAATTCTCTAAGGTTTTGTATTCGTTTATTAATTCAGCTGCAGTCTTCACACCTATACCAGGTACACCTGGAACATTATCACTACTATCTCCTGCAAGCGATTGGACATCTATTACTTTGCTTGGTTCAACTCCAAATTTGTCTAATATATCTTGATCAGAAATATATTTATTTTTCATTGGGTCATAAATTCTAATATTTTTTTTATAAAGCTGCATTAGGTCTTTGTCAGAAGATATAATCGTAACTTTTGCACCTGCAGACAAAATTTGTTCAGAATAGGTTGCAATTAAATCATCAGCTTCATAATTCAATAACTCTACTGAAGGTAGATTGAAAGCTTCTACAGATTTTCTTATATAATCAAATTGAGGTATCAAATCATCTGGTGCATCAGATCTGTTTCCTTTGTAATCAGAATAAATTTCATTTCTAAAATTTTTTCTCGCTGAGTCAAAAATTACTACAAAGTGTGTTGGTTTTTCTTTATTATCATCTGACTTTGAATCCTCAAGTAATTTGAATAACATATTACAAAACCCATTTACAGCTCCAGTAGGTAGTCCATCACTTTTTCTAGTCAAAGGTGGAAGAGCATAATATGCTCTAAAAATATATCCTGATCCATCAATCAAATAGAAATGATCAGTTTTTTTTATTTTAGTCATAAATAATGTTACCTTAATTTATACTAATGTTATAAACGTATATTTAAATATGAACAAAAAAAATGTTTTGTATGTTAAAAACTTAAATAAAACTTATTCAAAAGATAGTTCTAAATCTACTCTTGCACTTGATGGATTAAACTTAGAAGTGAAAGAAGGAGAAATTTTTGGTCTTTTGGGACCAAATGGTGCTGGCAAAAGTACATTTATTAATATTTTAAGTGGCACAACTATGAAATCTTCAGGAGAAGTTAGTGTTTGGGGGTTTGATATTGATAAAAATCCAAGACAAGTAAGAGCTTCGATTGGTATAGTTCCTCAAGAAATTAACGTTGACCCTTTTTTTACTCCAAGAAAATTATTAGAATTACAAGCTGGAATGTATGGAATAAGAAAAAAAGATCGAATTACAGATGTTATTCTCAAGCTTGTTTCATTGGAAGATCAGTCTAGAAGTTATACAAGAAGTTTATCTGGAGGAATGAAAAGAAGATTAATGGTAGCCAAAGCATTAGTTCATAAACCACCTATAGTAATATTAGATGAACCAACTGCGGGTGTTGATGTCGAATTAAGGGGAAATCTTTGGGATAACGTTAAATCTTTAAATAAACAAGGTGTTACAATAATTTTAACAACACATTATTTAGAAGAAGCTGAAAAAATGTGTGATAGAATTGGTATTCTTAATAAAGGAAGGTTAGTTGCTTTAGATAGCACAAGTAATCTTTTAGAAAAAATTCAAACGAAAAAAGTAAAATTCACGGTTAATAAAAAAGTTAATACCAAAGAAAATTTATTTAGCTCACTTAAAATATTATTAAATAATGAGAATTATCTATCTGTTATGTATGAAAAAAGTAAAGTTAATATGAAGGATTTAATTCAATCTATAGAAACGCAAGGTGTAAATATAATTGATATATCTACAGATGATGGTGATTTAGAAGATGTATTTTTAACATTAACAAAAAACTAGATAAATCTAAATAATAGTAGTAAAGTCAAACTATGGAAATCACTAAGACAAATAATTTACAAAAAACTTTAAAATATTTTTTAGTAATTTTTCTAGGAACCATTCTACTAACGTTATCTGCTAAAATTAAAATTCCCTTTTATCCAGTACCAATGACCATGCAAACATTTTTGGTAATTTTTTTTGGTATTGCATTTGGATATAAAATAGCTTTAGCAACTGTCGGGCTTTATTTGTTAGAGGGTATTTTAGGTTTTCCAGTTTTTTCAAATTCACCTGAAAGAGGAATTGGCTTAACATATTTCACTGGTCCAACTATGGGATATTTAATTGGATTTTTATTTGCTACTTTTTTAGCTGGTTTTTTTAATTATAATAAAAATATATTTTATAATTTTTGTAAAATAATATTGTCAGTATCTAGTATTTATATTTTAGGTGTGATTTGGCTTGGAATTTTAATTGGATGGGATAAACCTCTTCTTGAACTTGGCGTTTTACCATTTCTTTTAGCTGAATTATTTAAGATGTTGATACTAGCTTTATTAGTGAAAAAAATTATTAAATTAAGAAAATTTATCTAGGAGATCTTTTTGAAAGTATTCTTTGAAGAGTTCTTCTATGCATCTTAAGTCTTCTTGCAGTTTCCGATACATTTCTATTACATAATTCAAAAACTCTATGTATATGTTCCCACTTAACTCTATCTGCTGACATTGGGTTTTCAGGAGGTGCAGCTTTGCTATTTGGATCGGCTAAAAGAGCTCTTTCTACATCATCTGCATCTGCAGGTTTTGCTAAATAATCTATCGCACCTTGCTTAATTGCTGCAACTGCAGTTGGAATATTTCCATAACCTGTTAGCATAACAACTCTACTTTTTGAATTAGAACTCTGTATTTCTTTTACAACCTCTAATCCATTTCCATCACCTAATCTAAGGTCAACTACTGCAAAAGCAGGTTTTTTTTGTTTAACAGACTCTAAACCTTTTTTTACACCTTCGGCTTGAGATACTAGAAAACCTTTTTTTTCCATTGCTCTGGCTAATCTCTCTCTAAAAGGATTGTCGTCATCAACTATGAGTAGTGATTTATCCTCATATTGACTAATATTTTTAATGTTTTCTGTTGGTGACATGAACCCTATATGGTATTAAATAAATTAATTTCAATAGTATTATTTTCTTTACTTTAATGAATATATCCCCTAAATGCTGAATTTATAAAGGTGCATATCTGATATGCACTTTTTTTTTGTTAAATTTTTTTTGAGGGGCTAAATATGGAAAAATTTAAAACAGTTGAAGAATTAGTAAATCAACTGCGACCGGATGAACCAATTTATTGTATAAGAAAAACTTCTATACAAGTAGCTTCAAAATTTTTTCAAAACAATTTTCCTGGAAAAGTTTTATATGCCGTTAAAACTAATCCTCATCCACTAGTAATTAAGACAATAATTGATAGTGGGATTAAGAACTTTGATGTTGCATCTATAAATGAAATTAAGGCAATTAAAGAAATTGATAAAACTGTCAAATGTTCATTCATGCATACAGTTAAAAGTAGGGAAAGTATTAAAGAAGCGTATTTTAATTATGGGGTAAAAACCTTTTCTTTAGACTCTAAAGATGAATTAATCAAAATAATAGAAAGTACTGGTCAAGCTAAAGATTTAGAATTATTTGTGCGTGTTGCGGTATCTAACGAACATGCGGAGATTGATTTATCAAAAAAGTTTGGTGCACTTACTTCAGAAGCTACTGGTTTACTAAGACTAACAAAACAATATGCTAAAAAAATTGGATTGAGTTTTCATGTAGGATCACAATGTATGCATCCAATTTCTTACAGTAAAGGAATTAAAGAAATAGGAAACATTATTAAACGTACAAAAATTATTCCTGACTATATAAATGTTGGGGGAGGTTTTCCAACAATATACCCAGATTTAATACCTCAATCCATAGAAAGTTATTTCAATGAAATCCAGGATGCTTTAAAAAATTTAAAATTAGAAAATCTTCCAGAAATTATTTGTGAACCAGGTAGAGCAATTGTTGCTGAAAGTGGTTCTACAATAGTAAGGGTAAATTTAAGAAAAAAACAAAAACTTTATATTAATGATGGAACATATGGAACTTTATTTGATGCTGGAGTTCCAAATATAGTTTATCCTAGTAAATTAATAACTAATGGTCGGATAATATCAAAAAAATTAACTTCATTTGATTTTTATGGACCAACATGTGATAGCATGGATTATATGAAGGGCCCTTTTATTTTGCCCAATAATATTAAAGAAAATGATTACATAGAGCTTGGCCAACTTGGAGCATATGGATTAACATTTAGAACTGATTTTAATGGTTTATATTCAAATAATATATTTGAATTAGAAGATAGACCCATTATGACTATGTATGACAAAGAATTTGATAAACAATTTCTTGTTGCATAATGTCAGATAAAAAAAATCTAGGTCACAATAGTAAAAAAGATTTTTTAAAATCTCCTGTAGAACATATTGATATAACTTCATTCGACTCTAGAAAAATAATTCAATCTATGAAAAAAATGTCTTTTGTTTCAAGGGAGACGGCAAATGCTGCTGATATATTCAATCAAATGATAAAAGATAAAGAATGTTCAATATTTTTAACTCTAGCTGGATCTACTTCAGCTGCAGGATGTATGCATATTTATAGAGATATGATTAAATACAATATGGTAGATGCAATAGTTGCTACAGGAGCGTCTATAATTGATATGGATTTCTTTGAAGCGCTAGGCTTTAAACATTACCAAGGCTCTCAATTTCAAGATGATACTGTATTAAGAAAAAATTATATAGATAGAATTTATGACACTTATATTGATGAAAATGAGCTTCAGATGTGTGATAAAATAATTTGTGAAATTGCCGATAAACTTGATCCAAGGAGTTACACTTCTAGAGAATTTATTTTTGAAATAGGAAAATATCTAAAAAAAAATGCAAAAAAAAAGGAGTCTTTAATTGAAATGGCTTATGACTATAATGTCCCAATATTTTGTCCAGCATTTACAGACTCAAGCGCCGGATTTGGGTTGGTAATGCACCAAGAAAAAAACCCTAACAAACATATAACAATTGACTCGATTAGGGAATTTAGGGAACTAACAGAAATTAAAATTAAATCTAAAGGGTCTGGTTTATTTATGATAGGTGGAGGGGTTCCAAAAAACTTTATTCAAGATACAGTAATTTGTGCTGAACTATTAGGAAAAAATGTAGATATGCATAAGTATGCTGTTCAAATTACAGTTGCAGATTCAAGAGATGGTGCTTGCAGTAGTTCCACATTAAAAGAAGCAAGTTCTTGGGGTAAAGTTGATATTACTAAGGAACAAATGGTATTTGCTGAAGCAACAAGTGTGCTTCCATTAATTGCGAGTGATGCTTATCATAAAGGTGATTGGAAAAAAAGAGATAGAAGAAACTTTACAAAAATTTTTAGGTAATAATTTGAAATATTTATCCAATAAAAGTGGTTTTCTAGGGGTTGATAACAAATTTAAATTTAAAGAAAAAGTAGTTATTGTTCCATTTGGTTTAGAAAAAACTGTGAGTTATGGAGGAGGCACCAAGAATGGTCCAAGAGAAATAATAAAAGCATCACACCAAGTAGAATTATATGACGAAGAGCTTAGATGCGAGCCATATAAAAAAATTGGTATAAAAACCCATAAATTTTTTAAAATTAATAAGAATATAAAAAAAGCACTAGGGACAATTTCAAAGATAAATAGAGAAATATTAAAAAAAGGAATATTTCCTCTTACACTAGGTGGTGAACATTCAATTACTCCTGGATGTATTGATCCTTTTGCAAAAAAATATAAAAAATTATGTTTGTTACATTTCGATGCTCATGCGGATCTACGAGAGAGTTATAATGGAGAAAAGTTTTCTCACGCCTCAGCAATTAAAAGATGTTTAGATAATAAAAATGGAACTTAAATAAATTTAAAAAATTAATAAAAGGTAAAACTGTTTACTTAACCTTTGATGTTGATGGTTTTGACTCAAGTATAATGCCTGCTACAGGGACTCCTGAACCAGGTGGTCTTTTGTGGGATGAAACATTAGAAATAATTAAAATTGCATTTAAAAATTCAAATATTGTAGGTGCTGATATTAATGAATTAGCACCAATAAAAGGATTTAATTCATATAATTTTCTTGTGGCTAAACTTGCCTATAAAATTTTATCTTACAAATTTTGTTTAAAAAACTAAACTGTTTTAAAAGTTCCTATCAATAATCTAAATGGAATTAACATCACTAAAGCAACTAATATTTTAACAGTCAAATCACCAAGAGCTAAAGTAAACCATGGGATGCCAGTCGCATAAAAAGATATAGAGAAAAATAAAAAAGTATCAATTGTAGATCCTGCCAAAGAAGATGTAAGTGGTGCTATAAACCATTTCTTTCCTCTCAGTTGATCAAATATCTGCACATCTAATAGTTGAGCAACAATAAATGCAATACCAGATCCAAATGCAATCCTTATGGAAATTAAGTCTGAAAAATTTGTTGAAAAAAATAATGTAAAAGAAATTCCTATTATAAAACCTATATATACAATTTTTCTAGCAACTAATTTTCCATATGATCTATTTGCTAGATCTGTTATTAAAAAAGCTACTGGATAACTAAATGCTCCATAGGTTAAGATATCCTGAAGTCCATAATAATTAACTGGGAATTGTACAAGATAATTTGACGCCAGCACTACTAATCCCATCAAAAATGATAGGGTAAAAAAATATTTGTTCACTAAGCTGATTTACTTAATAGATTTTTTTTTAACTTTTTTAATCGCATTGACAAGTATTTGCTTTTTGTACTTTTAATAAATTGGTCAAAACTTCCTTTTTTATCAACTGACCTTAGACCTGCATTAGATACAGTAAGTCTCATGCTTTTATTCAATATCTCACTTTTAAATTTTACTTTTTTTAAATTTGGTAAAAATCTTCTTTTAGTCTTGTTGTTAGCATGACTAACGTTATGACCTTTTAGAGGTATTTTTCCAGTGAGTTCACATTTTTTAGACATAAAAATTAAGATTGTATAAGTGCAATAAAGTTTCCAGTCAAGATCATTTTTTATTTCCTATTATATCAGATATATTTTTCACACCTTTTTTTTCTAATATATTTATTAATTCCTCACTTATTATTGATGCAATGTTTGGACCTTTGTAAACCATGCCAGTGTAAAGTTGAACTAAATTAGCCCCATTTAAAAATTTCTCAAAAGCACTTTTTCCAGAGTCAACACCTCCAACTCCAATAATTAATATTTTACCTCTTAAAATTTTATAAAATTTACTTATTAAATTATTTGATTTTTTTTCAATTGGTTTACCTGACAAACCACCTTTTTCTAATTTATTTATGTTAATTAAGTTTTCCCTGGTACTATCTGTTGTATTTGAAATAATAACTGCACTTACTTCAAATTTTAAAAGTAATTCTGAAATAGTTGGTATGTCGTCTTCTTGAATATCAGGAGAAATTTTTACAACAACGGGAACTGTAGAATTTAATATTTTTTTTTCTTCATTAATTAATTTTAGCAGTTCAGTCAACTCACTTTTATTATGAAAGCTTCTTAAATTTTCAGTATTAGGTGACGAAATATTAATAGTAATATAATCTGCAAAATTATGAAACTTTCTAAAACATACCAAATAGTCTTCTAATCTGTTTTGAGAATCTTTATTAGGCCCAATATTAATTCCTAATAATCCTTTTGGTTTATTTTTAGTTATTTTTGAAAGAACTTCTTCTGATCCTGAATTATTAAAACCTAATCTGTTTATAAGAGCCTTATCCTCCTCTAGCCGAAATACTCTTGGCTTTTTATTTCCATATTGTTTAAGAGGAGTAACTGTTCCAACTTCCACAAATCCAAAACCTAGATCAAATATACTGTTATATACTTCTGCATCTTTATCAAAACCTGCGGCAAGTCCAATAGGATTGTGTATTATTTTTGAAAATAATTTTGTTTCAATTAATTTATTATTTGGAATTTTTTTAGGTGGAACAAAATTATATTTTAGTGCTTTAATAGCCAAGCTATGCGCAACTTCTGGTTCAAATTTAAATATTAAGGATCTTATCTTTGAAAACATTATTTAATCTTATCTCTAATTACCTCTTGCATTTCTTTAACACCAAAAAAACTTATAAAAAAACCCATTCTAGGTCCATTTTCATCTCCAAATACAACTTCATATATCAATTTAAACCAGTCTCTTAGGTTTTCTTTATAACCATTTTCTTTTCCAACAGTATATATTAGAGTTTGAATATCTTCAGGTTTCATTTTGTCATCACATTTTTCAAGTATTTGAATTAAAGCTATCAAAGCCTTTTTTTCTAATTCATTTGGTTTTTTATATTTTTTATTTTTCTTAATAACATCATTAAAATATTTTATCGCATATTCAATTAACTTATCAAAAATTGGCTGATTTTTTTCTAGGATATCCGGTTTGTATTTTTTTACAAATTTCCAAAGTAGTTCTTTTGAATTAGCGTTGCTAGTTTCAACCAAATTTAATAACATAGAAAAAGACATTATCATATTTTCTTTTGGTATAATTCCACTATGAACGTGCCAAACAGGATTTAACAACATTTGAAGTTCAGTTTGATTTTTACCTTTATCGATAAAATCAAGATATTCGTCTACAGCTTTTGGTACAATTTCTTTATATAGTTTTTTTGCTCGCTTAGGGTTCTGATACATAAACAAAGAAAGACTTTCTGGTGAAGCGTACTCTAACCATTGATTAATAGTAATACCATTGCCTTTAGATTTAGAAATTTTTTCACCTTTTTCATCTAAAAATAACTCATATGCAAAGCCAGATGGGTTTACTTTTCCAAGACTTTTTATAATTTTTGTTGATAATATAGCGCTCTCTATCAAATCTTTTCCGTACATTTCAAAATCAACATCTAACGCAAACCATCTCATAGCCCAATCGACTTTCCATTGTAATTTGCAATTCCCATTTAAAATACTTGTTTCTAATTTCTTACCAAAGTTATCAAATACTATTTTTGAATTTTTTTGATCTATTTCTAAAACAGGAATCTCCAATACAACTCCAGTATCTGGGCATATTGGCAAAAATGGAGAATAAGTTTTTTGTCTCTCAACACCTAAAGTTGGTATGATTATGTTCATAATTTCTTGATATTTATTCAGAATTATTTTCAAAGTTTCATTAAAAAATCCATTTTTATAAAGTTCAGTTGAGCTTTTAAATGAATAGGCAAAATTGAATTCATTTAAAAAATTTTTTAACATTTCATTATTATGTTCCCCAAAACTATTAAACTTTTGGAAAGGATCTGGAATTTGAGTTAATGGTTTATGTAAATTATTTTTTAATATTTCTTGGTTAGGAATATTATCAGGAACTTTCCTTAAACCGTCCATATCATCTGAAAAAGTAATTATTTCTTTTGGTATTTCTGTAATTTGATTAAGAGCATTTACAACCATAGACGTCCTTGCTACTTCACCAAAAGTACCAATATGAGGTAGTCCACTTGGGCCATAACCAGTTTGAAGTATTATTTTGCCCTTTTTTTCAATATATTTTTTTCTCTCTCGTAGAATTTTTTTTGCCTCAACAAATGGCCAGGCGTTAGTTTTTTCAATGTTGTTTTTATCGATCACAATTTTAACTTAATAATAACTCATAAAAATAGAGCTTTTAATAATTCTTATAGAGTTGAAATTTATTTACCATAAAATAATGTTCATTCAAAATGTCGAATTATAAAACAGTCTTTTTCACACTTGGATTATTACAAGTGATTCTTGGTTTTGCTATGATTTTACCTGTAGCAGCTCAATTAATTTATCAGGAATTTGATTCTTCTTTCATCAGCTCAGGTATTATTACTGTAGTTTTTGGGGTATTATTTTTTCTCTCAAATTTAGATCATGATAAAAGATTAAACTTACCACAGGCTTTTTTATTAACAGCTCTTTCTTGGTTAAGTATAGCAATATTTGGTTCCTTACCTTTTATATTTTCAAATTTAAATTTAAGCATTACAGATTCTTTTTTTGAGAGTATGTCTGGGATAACTACTACAGGCTCAACTATTATTCAGGATTTAGAAATTGCTCCAAAGAGTATTTTATTATGGAGAGCTATTCTTCAATGGCTTGGAGGAATAGGTATCATTGTTATGGCTATAACGCTAATGCCAATTATGAATGTTGGGGGGATGCAACTATTTAAAATCTCAAGCAATGATACTGCTGAAAAAATTTTACCAAAATCAAAACAAATAAGTATAAGATTGATAGTTATTTACTCAATTCTTACATTGATATGTGCTTTATTTTACAAAATATTTGGTATGAGTTTTTTTGATAGCTTAACTCATTCTATGACTACAATTGCGACTGGAGGTTTTTCAAACTACAATGAATCTATAGGGTATTTTGATAGTTTTCTGATTGAAATAACTTCAATGATTTTCATAGTTTTAGGTAGTATTCCTTTTATTGCTTACATAAAATTTTTAAATGGAGATAAAAAAATATTTTTTTCTGACACACAAGTTAAGGCATTTTTAAAAGTAACTTTTTTTTCTATTATTGCGTTATCAATTTATTTATTTTTTTCAAAGGGATTTCAAAATGAAAGTTTAAGGTCTATTTCTTTTAATGTAATCTCAATACTTACAGGCACAGGCTATGTGACTAAAAATTTTGATCAGTGGGGTAATTTTCCTTTAATATTTTTTTTAATTTTAATGTTTATAGGTGGATGTGCTGGATCAACTGCATGTGGTATTAAAATTTTTAGAGTACAGTTGTTATATCGTTTTTTATTAAATCAATTAAAAAAAATTATTTATCCAAGAGGTGTATTTGTAATTAAATACGATAAAAATATTATTGATGATAAATTTATGTCATCGGTAATATCATTTATATTTTTATATATTGTGATTTTCTTCTCTTTAACTGCTATATTGTCTTTGACTGGTCTAGATTTTGTTACATCTATCTCTGGAGCAGCTACATCAATTTCTAATGTTGGTCCAGGTCTTGGAGATACAATAGGTCCTAATGGAAATTTCTCTTCTTTAGAAAATTCATCAAAATGGGTACTAAGTTTAGGGATGATTTTAGGTAGACTTGAGTTATTTGCTATACTAGTGTTATTTATTCCTTCATTTTGGAGAAAATTTTAATGATTGAAAAAAAACAAACATGGTCTGAGTCATTGCTAGTGTACAAAGACATTAGGATGTTGAGGATATTATTGCTAGGTGCAATAAGTGGATTTCCCTGGGTATTAATAGCAAGTAGTTTGAGCTTATGGTTAAAAGAAGAAGGATTGAGTAGATCTACTATAGGATGGGCAGGTTTAATTTTTGGGGTTTATGCATTTAATTATTTATGGGCTCCAATTGTTGACAGAATTCAAGTACCTTTATTAACAAAAAAACTAGGCCATAGAAGAGGCTGGATAGTTTTAATGCAAATAGCAATTTTAGTAAGTTTAGTTGTTTGGAGTTTTATAAATCCTACTGAAAATTTAGCTCTTCTTATTTCTGTAGGTCTAATAATAGCTATTGCATCAGCAACACAAGATATAACAGTTGATGCATTAAGAATTGAACAAATTAGTGCCAATGAAGGAAAGTCTATGGCAGCTGGAGCTGCAATGGCTGTGGTTGGTTGGTGGACTGGTTATAAACTTGGAGGAGTTATAGCTTTATTTACCGCAGAGTATTTTCAAAATATTGGTATTTCTGATTACTGGCAAACTACTTTTTTAGTTCTAGGTGTTGTTGTAATTTTAATGAATATTGGTCTTATGTTTGTTCATGAGCCTACCGACTCTGATAGAGAGGCAAAACAAAAAGAAACTGACAAAATGATAGAGAAAAAGTTGGGATCAAGTAATATTTTTACAAATTTTATTGCCTATATAACAGGGACTATTGGCGGTCCAATAATAAGTTTTTTTAAAAAGAATGGCTATTCAATCGCTGTAGGAATTTTAGGCTTTGTATTTTTATTTAAAATTGGAGAAGCCTTTCTTGGAAGGATGTCTATAGTCTTTTATAAAGAAATAGGATTTTCAAAAGGTGAAATAGCAATCTATTCAAAAACATTGGGATGGATAACTACAGTGGTATTTACCTTGCTGGGTGGAATATTCGCTATGAGATCTGGAACAGTAAAAACAATGTTTGTTGCAGGTGGGTTTATGGCAGCTACAAATCTTCTTTTTGCTTTGTTAGCTTGGTCTGGAAAATCTGATTTATTATTTGCTTTAGCAGTTATAGCTGACGATATATCCGCAGCATTTGCTACTGTAGCATTTGTTGCATTTATTTCATTGTTAGTAGACAGAACATACACAGCAACTCAGTATGCTCTACTTGCATCAATTGGGACAGCAGGGAGAACAACATTGGCTTCTTCATCGGGAGCATTGGTAGATTGGCTGAATGGTGATTGGGGAACATTTTTTATAATAACTACTATAATGGTTATTCCTTCTCTAATATGCTTGTGGTTAATTAAAGATAAGATAAAAATAAGTGCAAAATAGTTTCTTTTGTAATTTTCCATATATAAATTTGTATGAAAAAAATAGTGTCAAATCTGGATTAGCATCCCAAATATTATATGGAGAAAGGTTTAAAATTATCAAACAATATAAAAAATTTTTAAAAATTAAAACTCATTTTGATAAATATGTTGGCTACATTGAAAATAAAAATAGTTTTGAAAAAAATAAAATTATTACTCACAAAGTTACTGCTTTAAAAACACCTATTTTTAAGTTTCCATTAAATAAAAAAATTTATAAAACAAAAAATTTCCTGCCATTCTCTAGTGGTTTGCAAATTTTAAAAAGAAAAGGTCAATTTATTAAATATCAAAAAAATAAATGGATTAAGAAATCAGATATTCATCCTATAAATTACAAAAAAAGAAATTACATTAATATTGCAAAGTTGTTTTTAAATATAAAATATAAATGGGGTGGAAAAACTTTTAATGGAGTTGATTGCTCATCTCTAATTCAATTATTTTATAAATATAATAATAAATTTTTTCCAAGAGATACTTCTGAACAAATTAAATTTAAAAAAGGTAAGAAAACAAATAAATTTAAGAAAGGAGATTTGATTTACTGGAAAGGACATGTTGCATTATGTTTAAATTCAAAACTACTCATTCATGCATACGGGCCAAAAAAGAAAGTATTAATTATGCCTATTTACAATACTATTAAATTAATTAAAAAAACTGCAAAATTAGAAGTTTTAAAAGTTTTTCCTATTTAAAAATTCCCTCTTCCAAAATCTGGTTTTGAAACATCCTGTTTTAATTCTATAATTTGTTTTCTTACTTTTTTTGAATTAACTAATATTTTTTTCATATTTTTTTCGTCAAAATTATTTATATTTTTTTTAAAAATATTTAGATTCTTGATAAATGAGTCTATAGAATTAATCATATTTCTCTTATTGCTAAAAAAAATATCTTTCCACATTATTTCGTTGGAAGCAGCTGTTCTTGAAAAATCTCTAAGACCTCCAGCACTAAATTTAATTAAATTTTTTTTATATTTTTTTTGGAAATCCTGAGCAGTTTTGATTAAATTATATGCAATCAAATGTGGAAGATGGCTAGTTATAGAAAATATTTTATCATGTTCATTTTTGTCCATAATAGCGATATTTGCTCCTAATTTTTTCCAAAAATTAGTAATCTTTTTTGATTTAATAGTATTTTTATCTTTTATGATTACACACCATTTATTTTTAAATAAGTTTTTATCTCCATATTCAGGGCCGCTAACTTCAGATCCAGCAATTGGATGGCTCATAATCCAATCCAAAGATTTTTTTAATTTTTTCTTAATTAATAAATCTACATTAGATTTTGTTGATCCAACATCTGTAATAATTGAAACATGAGTTAAGAAATTATTTAGTTTAGGTATTATTTTTTTATATTGACTCATTGGTGTACATAAAATTACTAAATTAATATCTGAAATATTTTGATCTAATTTTTTTAAAATTATTATTTTTGAGCTTATTTTTTTTATTTTTGAAATATTTTTTTTTGAAATTTCGTAAACAAATATTTTTTTTGCAATTTTTTTGGACAAAGAAGCTCTTAATATTGATGACCCTATCAGTCCACAACCTATGATTAATATTTTATCAAACATTTTTAAAGATAGTTTTTAATTTTTTAATAAAAATTTTATTTTCCTTACTATTACCAATCGTTATCCTTAAACTATTTTTAATTCCATATATTTTTGTTTCCCTCAAAATTAAACCATTTTTTTGAAGCTTTCTATTAACTTCTGCAGCTGTAAGTTTACATTTATTAAAGTTTAATAATAAAAAGTTAGCACTAACACTATTTGTGTTAATATTAAATCTCTCTACTTCTTTTTTAATTTTTTTCGCCCAGAAGTAATTGTGCTTTACTGATTTACTTATAAATTTACTATCGCTTAAAGCTTCCATTGCACACAACTGCGCAAACTTATTTACATTAAATGGGGGTTTAATAATATTAAGTGCATTAATAATTTTTTTATCCCCATATCCCCAACCAATTCTTAAAGATGCTAATCCATATATTTTTGAAAATGTTCTTAAAACAAAAACATTTTTTTTATTTTTAAAGATATCTAATCCTGATGAATAATTTTTATCTAACATATATTCATCATAAGCGTCATCTATAACTAGAAGTATATTTTTTCGAAGCTTTTTTCTTAATAATATAAGATCTTTTTTATAAATGTAGGTCCCTGTAGGATTATTCGGATTTGCCAAAAAAACAATTTTTGTTTTTTTAGTTATTTTTTTTATAATTTCATTTATAGAAATTTTGTAATTTTTTTCTTTTGCAAATAATACTTTCGCACCTACAATATTTGCATAAATTCTGTACATTAAAAAACTATATTGAGGGACCACTACTTCATCTTTTGGTTTGAGAAATAATTGACAAATTAATTGAATGACCTCATCAGAACCTGATCCACAAATAATTTTATCTTTATTGCATTTAAATTTTAAAGATATTTTTTTTCTTAAACCTGTAGATTTTCCATCTGGGTATTTTGATAAGTTTAATTTATTATTATTTATAATTTTTCTAACTTTTGGGGACATACCTAATGCTGATTCATTAGCAGATAATTTAATGGCCTTCATATTTTTAGCGAGTTGGGATCTCCCAGGCCTATAAGCTATGGTTTTTATTTTTCTAAAACTTAAAGATGTCATAAATTTTTTTATTTTTTTTACTTTATAAATAAAAAATTAATTATTTACATAAAATAAGTACGTTTATTTAAAATTGACATAAATAATTGTATCCTGTAAACAATATTTGCGCTGATTTAACTGAATTGCGAGCGCTATAAAAAAACCGCTAAAATAGTTTTTTTACCTCACAATTCATAAAATGATAAAATATGAACAAATTAGATAAGGTAAAAAGAATAGTAATACAAAAAACTTTAAAATTAGATTGTGGAAAATCTATATCAAATTTTCCAATTGCTTATGAAACATATGGAAGATTAAATGAAAATAAAGATAATGCTATTTTAGTCTTTCATGCGCTAACAGGAGATCAGTTTGCGTCTGGTGTCAATCCAGTAACTAACAAAGAGGGATGGTGGAGTTATGCTGTTGGTTCAGGTAAGGCAATTGATACAAATAAATATTTTGTGATATGTGCAAATGTGTTGGGAGGTTGTATGGGGTCTTATGGTCCAAGTGATATTAATCCTGAAAATAAAAAAATATTTGGAACAGATTTTCCTGTTATTACTATTAATGACATGGTCAATGCACAATATGAATTGCTAGCTCATCTAAAAATTGAAAAATTATTTTCAGTTATTGGTGGATCTATGGGTGGAATGCAGGTTTTACAATTTATCTCAAACTTTCCAGATAAATCTCATACGGCAATACCAATAGCTTGTACTGCAAGTCATTCAGCACAAAATATAGCTCTTAATGAATTAGGAAGGCAATCAATTATGGCAGATAGTGATTGGCAAAATGGCTTTTATGAAGAAAAAAATAAATCTCCTGCAAAAGGATTATCTGTTGCTAGGATGGCGGCACATATTACGTATTTATCAAAAAAAGGTTTACAGGAAAAATTTGGAAGGAAACTTCAAGAAAGAGATGACCTTAAATTTAGCTTTGATGCAGATTTTCAAATTGAAAGCTATTTAAGATATCAAGGATCTGTATTTGTTGATAGATTTGATGCTAATAGCTATTTATATATCACTAGAGCTATGGACTATTTTGACTTAACCAAACAATTTGGTGGTAACCTGTCAAAAGCATTCCAAAAATCTAATACAAAATTTTTTATAATTTCTTTTACATCAGATTGGTTATATCCAACTGCAGAGAATAGAGAAATTGTAATCGCTCTTAATTCACTGGGTAAAGATGTTGGTTTTGTTGAAATAAAATCAGATAAAGGTCATGATTCATTTTTATTAGATGTGCCTGATTTTTTAAGTGCAGTGAAAAATTTTTTAAATACCTCTTATGGAAAAATAAATGAAAAAAGAATTTAATATAATTGCAAACCTGATTGAGACTAATTCAAAAGTTTTAGATGTTGGGTGTGGAGATGGTGAATTAATGGATTATATTTATAATAACATCACTAAGGATATTAGAGGTATAGAAATCTCAAAAAAAAATGTTCAGAAATGTATTGAAAGAGGCCTTACTGTTATTGAGGGAGATGCTGAAAAAGATTTAAAACAATTTCCCAACAGTTCTTTTGAGTACGTCATTTTAAGTCAAACCCTACAAGCTTTTTTAGATCCTGAAAATGTAATTAATGAGTTACTCAGAGTTGGGAAGAAAGCTATAGTGACAATACCAAATTTTGGTTTTTGGAAAGTTAGATTACACCTACTATTTAAAGGAACTATGCCTATTACTAAAAACTTACCCAATGAATGGTATAACACTCCAAATTTACACATGTGCTCTATAAAAGATTTTGAAAATTATTGTAATAAAAGAAGTATTAAAATTAATAGCTCTAATTTGGGATATAAGAATTTATTTTCTGATTTAGGTATATTTATTATTGAAAAGTAAAAATGTTAATAGAAACTATTAGATGTCTGGAGGATAACTTCTCATATATTTTGATAGATCAAAATAAAAATGCATGTGTAATAGATCCAAGTGAGTCTGAACCGATAATTAATTTTGTAGAAAAAAATAATATCAAAATAAAATATATTTTAAATACCCACCATCACTTTGACCATATAGGTGGAAACAAAGAACTTAAAAAAAAATACAACGCAAAAATAGTAGCATATAAAAATGATTTACATAGAATACCTGATGTAGACATATCATTAAAAAATAATCAAATATGGACTGCAGAAAATTTTAAATCAAAAATTATTCATATACCAGGACATACTAATGGACATATATGCTTTTTTTTTGAAAACGAAAAAATTGCTTTTACAGGAGATACACTTTTTTCACTTGGCTGTGGAAGAATATTTGAGGGTACTTATGAAGAAATGTTCAGCTCACTAAAAAAACTAAAAGAACTTCCAAAAGAAACTAAAATTTATTGTGGACATGAATATACTTTAAAAAATTCAGAGTTTTGTCTTAAATACGACAAAAATAACAAAAGATTACAAAAAAAAATTACTGAAATTAAAAATAAAGTTAATAATAATATCCCTACAGTTCCTTCAACAATTGACGATGAAATTGCTTGTAATATTTTTTTAAGAGCTAAAACATTGGGTGAATTTTCAAAATTAAGAGATTTAAAGGATAATTTTTAGTTTATTCAGCTTGACTAAAAAAAGACTACAACTATATTGCTGCTAATAAAAAATATATTTTTACAATGTCATTTGCAGTAATTAAAACAGGTGGAAAACAATACAAAGTTAAAGCTAGCGATATATTGAAAATCGAAAGGCTTAAAGAAAGTAAAGCTGAAAGCAAAATTGAATTTAATGAAATTCTTGCTTACGGTGATGATAAAAATTTGGAAGTTGGATCACCATTTGTAAAAGGTGCAAAGGTTGAAGCAGAATTAATTAAAAACAGTAAAAATAGAACTATATTAATTTTTAAAAAAAGAAGAAGACAAAATTCAAGAAGAAAAAATGGACATAGACAACAATATTCACTTATAAAAATAAGTAAGATATTTAATAAAGATGGAGCTCTACTAGCAGAGGCAAAAAAAGTAGAAAAAAAAGTAGAAAAAAAAATAAAACAGGAAACTAAATAGAGAAATTATGGCAACAAAAAAAGCAGGTGGATCATCCAGGAATGGCCGAGATAGTGCTGGAAGAAGGTTAGGTGTTAAAAAATACGGTGGTCAGCACGTAATACCTGGTAATATAATTGTTAGACAAAGAGGTACAAAAATATTTCCTGGTGAGCACGTTGGAATGGGTAAAGATCACTCTATTTTTGCAAAAATTGAAGGTAAAGTAGAGTTTAAAAAAACTAAATCAGATAGAACATTTGTTTCTGTAAAACCCAATTAAATAATACAACTTAAAAATATTGGAGTTGTATAATGAAATTTTTAGATCAAGTAAAAATATTTATAAAAGCTGGAGATGGCGGGTCAGGATCTCCAAGTTTCAGACGAGAAAAATTTATTGAGTTTGGTGGACCAGATGGTGGAGATGGTGGAAAAGGTGGTTCAATAATTTTTAAGTCTGAAAGAAATTTAAATACTTTAATAGATTTTAGATACCAGCAACATTTTAAAGCTGAAAAAGGTGGAAACGGATCAGGAAAAAATAAAACTGGAAGAGGAGGAGAAAGTTTATATTTAAAAGTTCCAGTAGGTACACAAGTTTTTGAGGAAGACAATAAAACTCTAATTTTTGATTTTAAAAAAGAAAATGAAGAATATGTTGCTGCAATAGGTGGTAGAGGTGGTTTTGGAAATACTAGATTTAAATCATCAACTAACAGAGCACCAAAAAAATTTACCAAAGGTCATTTAGGTGAAGAATTTTGGATTTGGCTTCAACTAAAAACGATTGCTGATATAGGAATTATAGGATTTCCTAATGCTGGAAAATCAAGTTTATTAGCTAAATTAACAAGGGCTACTCCTAAGATAGCAAATTATAAATTTACAACATTAAATCCTAATTTAGGTGTTGCGATGTATGATGATAAAGAAATTACATTAGCTGATATTCCAGGTCTAATTGAAGGTGCTCATGAAGGAATAGGTTTAGGAATTAAATTTTTAAAACACATAGAAAGATGTAATACTTTATTACATATGATTGATATTACTGATGAGAATATTGAAAAATCATATAGCCAAGTACGTAAGGAACTTCAAAATTATAGTAAAAAACTTATTGAAAAAAATGAGATAGTTGTACTTAATAAAATTGATCTTATTGATCAAAAAGAGGTAAAACAAATTAAAGACAAATTTTTAAAAAAATATAAAGTAAATTTATTGACAATCTCAACTTTAAATAAAAAATCTGTATCTGACTTAAAATCTAAATTAATTAAATATGTCGCTAAATAAATCGAAAACAGTTGTTATTAAAATTGGTTCATCTTTATTAATTGATGAAAATAATCAAATTAGAAGAAAATGGTTGTCTGCATTTGCTTTAGATATAAGAGAATTAATTAAACAAAAAAAAAATATCATTATTGTTAGCTCTGGTGCAATAGCGCTTGGATGTAAAAAGTTAAAACTTAAAAAATCTAATTTGAAAATTGATAAAAGCCAAGCCGTCGCATCTATAGGACAGATTGAGTTAATGAATCTACTTAATAAAATTTTCAGTATTAAAAAAGTTAATCTTTCCCAAATGCTATTAACTCTTGAAGATACAGAGCAAAGAAGAAGAGCTATAAATGCAAAAAGAACTTTTCAAAATTTATTTCAGCTTGGATTTGTGCCTGTAGTAAATGAAAATGATAGTATAGCAACTTCTGAAATAAAATATGGTGATAATGATAGGTTGGCTTCTAGGGTTGCTCAAATATCTAGTGCAGATTGCTTAATACTTCTTTCAGATGTTAATGGTTTGTACACAAAAAATCCTAAATTATTTAAAGATTCAAAACTAATCAAAGAGATAAAAAATATAGATAGCAACATAGATAAAATTGCAAAAAAAAGTGTAAGTAATTATGGAACGGGGGGGATGAAAACTAAAATTGAAGCAGCAAAAATCTGCCAGTTATCTGGTTGCTCTATGGCAATAGCTAACGGTCTTATTGAAAGACCTATTAAAAATATATTAGAAAAAAATAATTGTACTTGGTTTTTGCCTAAAATTTCAAAATTAGATGCTAGAAAAAAATGGATTATAAGTTCTGTATCACCAAAAGGAGATTTAATTATAGATGAAGGTGCAATTAACGCTCTTAAAAATGGAAAAAGTTTATTAGCCGCTGGAATAAAAAAAGTTAATGGAATATTTAAAAAAGGTGATCATATAAGAATTTTAGATAAAAAATTAGTTGAATATGCTAGAGGATTAAGTTCTTTCTCTTCAAATGAAATATTAAAAATTCAAGGCCAACACTCAAAAAAAATTAGTGATTTATTAGGATATATTTCAAAATCAGAGGTTGTCCATAAAGATGATATGGTAGAGGTTTAAGTTATGAAAGAATTAATAAGAATAGGAAATAATGCAAAAAGAGCATCACAAATTAAAGTCGATAAAGATTCTAAAAATAAAGTCTTAGACAAATTTTTATTATTAATTGAAAAAAATAAGAAGAAAATTCTATCAGCAAATAAAAAAGATGTCTTTTTAGCTATAAAAAAAAAAATTCCAGAAAATTTAATTGATAGATTAAAATTAGATAAAGTAAAAATTGAGGGTATGCAACAATCAATACATAAAATTAAAAAATTAGATGATCCTACAAATAAAATTATTGAAAAATGGAAAAGACCTAATGGTTTAGTAATTAAACGGGTATCAACACCGATTGGAGTAATAGGTATTATTTATGAGAGTAGACCAAATGTTACATCGGACATTTCAAGCCTGTGTTTTAAATCAGGTAATGTTGTAATTTTACGTGGTGGATCTGAGGCAATTAATTCAAATCTAATTATTACAGAACTTTTTAGACAATCCTTAAAACTTAATAGAATTAATGAAAATTTTGTTCAAATAGTAAAGAATAAAAATAGAAAATCAGTAGACTATATGCTTTCTAATATGCAGAATTTTGTAGATGTAATAATTCCAAGGGGCGGGAAAAATCTTGTTAAAAAAGTTCAAACTTTATCTAAAGTTCCTATAATTGGACACTTGGAAGGAATTTGTCATACTTATATAGACAAAGATGCTGATTTAAAAATGGCAATTAAAGTAGTTCATAACGCAAAATTAAGAAATACTAGTATATGTGGAGCTACAGAAACTATATTAATGCATAAAAATATTGTTAAAAAGTTTTGTAATCCAGTTTTAAATAAATTAACTGAAAGTAATTGTGAAGTAATTGGTGACAATATAATTAGAAAAACTTTTAAAGGTCCATCAAAAAGATCAAATAAAAAAAGTTGGTCTACTGAATATCTATCTCCAAAAGTTTCAGTTAAAACAGTGAACAATATCGATGAAGCAATCTATCATATTAATAAGTTTGGAACCATGCATACAGACAGTATCATAAGTAAAAATAAAAAAAGTGCAGATTACTTTTTAAAAAAAATTAAAAGTTCGATAGCTATGCATAATACCTCAACACAATTTGCAGATGGAGGAGAATTTGGTTTCGGTGGAGAGGTTGGTATTTCAACAAATACCCTACCACCTAGAGGTCCGGTTGGATTAAATCAATTGACATCTTTTAAATACTTGGTTTTAGGCAATGGTCAAATTAGAAAATAAAAAAAAAATAGGGATTTTAGGTGGAACATTTGACCCTCCTCATAAAGGACATTTACGAATTTCTATTGAGGCAAAAAAAAAATATAAAATAAATAATATAATTTGGGCTATAACAAAAAAAAATCCATTTAAAAAAAAAAGTTTGTTTGATCTTAAAAGAAGAATTGCTTTAGCCAAAAATTTTACAAATAAAAAGAAATATATTTCTGTCAGATTTTATGAAGACAAAATAAACTCAAATAAAACAATTAATTTAATTAATCATATAGAAAAAAAATACAAAAATTACAAAATTTATTATTTGATGGGTGCAGATAATTTAATTACATTTCATAAATGGCACCAATGGAAGTTAATTTCATCAAAATGTAATATATTGGTATTTGATAGGACTAATTATAAATCAAAATCACTTAATTCAGTAGCTTTTAGGAAACTTAAGAATGAAGGGTTAAAATTTATAAAATTTAAAAAAGTTAATATTTCATCTTCAAAATTAAGGAAAATTTGATAGGATTAAAGTAATTAATGGATAAAATTTTGGGTCTAAAGAAAATAGTAATTGAAAAATTAGATTCAAATAAAGCTTTAGATATTGTATCAATAGACTTATCAAATAAATCATCAATAGCTGATTACATGATTATTGCTAGCGGAACATCTTCAAGGCATATCCAAGCATTATCAGAACAGGTTTTAGAAGAATTTAAAAAAAACGGCATTAAGAATTGTAAAATTGAAGGTTCCGAAAGTAGCGAATGGAAGCTTATTGATGGTATAGACTTAATTGTTCATATTTTTAATCCCGAAAAAAGAAAATTTTATGAAATAGAAAAAATCTGGTCAGAATTAATACCTAAAGAAAAAGTTATTATATGAGAACTATAATTTCATTTTTTTTTCTTATTTTGACTACAAACTTAAGTTTATCGGCAAATGAAGAAAGCATTTATGATAAAATTGACTTGTTTGGTGAAGTTTTGGATAAAATTAATAAAGAATACGTAGAAGAAGTAAACCAAAGTGATGCAATGGATGCAGCCATTAACGGAGTTCTTCAATCTTTAGATCCATATTCAGCATACATGTCTCCAGAATTATTTAAAGAAATGCAAACTGAAACTAGTGGTGAATTTGGTGGTTTGGGAATTGAAGTTGGCATGGAGGCTGGTGTTGTAAAAGTAATTTCTCCAATTGATAACTCGCCTGCTGAACAAGCAGGTGTAAAAGCTGGTGACTATATTGTAAAAATAAATGGAGTTCAGGTTCAAGGAAAGACACTTACAGAAGCAGTAGAATTAATGAGAGGCCCAGTTGGAAGTCCAATTGAAATTACCATAAGAAGAATTGGAGAAAAAAAATCTTTTGTATTTGAAATTATAAGAGAAATTATTGAAGTAAAATCAGTTAAATCAGAACTAATAGATAATAAAGTTGGATACATTAGACTAACATCTTTTAATGAAAACAGCGCTGATCAAATAAAAGATATTGTTAAAAAATTTAAAAAAGAAAATAACATCGATAAATATATTTTAGATCTAAGAAATAATCCTGGTGGTTTACTCTCTCAAGCGATTAGAATTTCTGATTTTTTTTTAGATAATGGTGAAATTGTTGCTACAAAAGGAAGAAAATCCAATGAAAATAGAAAATGGTTTGCAAAAAAAGGTGATATTATCAATGGAGAAACGCTCTTAGTTTTAATCAATTATGGTTCAGCATCAGCTGCAGAAATTGTTGCAGGAGCACTTAAAGATCACAAAAGAGCTGTAATAATTGGTGAAAATAGTTATGGCAAAGGATCGGTTCAATCAATTATACCTTTAAAAAACAAAGGAGCTATAAGATTAACAATTTCAAAATATTATTTACCATCTGGAAAATCTATTTCTGGCGAAGGAGTTACGCCAGATATTGTTGTAGAAGAAGACTCTGATTTATTTAGAATTAATACTGAAACAGATAATCAATTAGATTTTGCGGTAAAACTTCTTAACGGATAAAAAATGTTGGATAAATTCAAAAACTTACCCTTGCGGAAAGGCGTTGGGATTATTTTATTAAACTCAGAAAATAAAGTCTTTGTAGCAAGAAGAATAGATAACCCAAAAAATTTTTGGCAGATGCCTCAAGGTGGTGTAGATAAAAATGAGGATTTTTTGACTGCAGCTTTAAGAGAATTAAAAGAAGAAACTAATATAGAAAATGTTGAATTAATTAAGGAAATTGATGGCACAACTACCTATGAGTTACCAGATAATTTATTGGGAATCATTTGGAAGGGTAAATATAGAGGTCAAAAGCAGAAATGGTTTTTAATGAGATTTAAAGGTAATGAAAATGAGATCAACCTAAGAACAAAGCATCCTGAATTTTTAGATTGGCAATGGATTGAGTTAGATAAAATTACAAAATATGTGGTTAATTTTAAATTAGATATTTACGAAATAATAAAAAATAAAGTTAAAAAAATTATAAATTAATTTAATGATCTTAAAATATCAATTTTTTGGTCAATTAAAAATTTTTTTTGATCATCAAGATCTTCCATGCTCGACTCTTTTTCTGAGTCTGAAATAATTTTATCAATTTTTTCTTTGCTAAGATCTGAAACTTTAATAATAGAACTAGTTAATATTGATAAGTTATTTTCTTTAAACTCTAAAATACCATCTTCAATAAAATAACTTTCTTCCTCTGATTGTCTTAAAACTTTGATGATTCCAGGTTTTAAAAATGAAATTATTGGAATGTGATCTTTTAATATTCCCATCTCACCTTCAAATGCGGGTACAACCACCTCAGTCACATCTTCTTTTGAAAAAAAAGATTTTTCTGGATTTACTATTTCAACTTTAAATTCTTCACTCATTAAGCAACATCTTTTGCCAATTTCTCAGCCTTTTCTATCGCTTCTTCAATTGTACCAACTAAATAAAAAGCTGCTTCCGGTAAATGATCGTACTCACCTTTGCATATTGCATCAAATCCTTTGATTGTCGACTCTAAATCAACAAGTTTACCTGGAGATCCTGTAAAAACCTCTGCAACAAAAAATGGTTGAGATAAAAATCTCTGAATTTTTCTCGCTCTTGCTACTACTAATTTATCCTCTTCTGATAATTCATCCATACCCAAAATAGCAATGATATCCTGCAAAGATTTATAGGTTTGAAGAATTTTTTGAACTTCTCTTGCTACTCTATAGTGTTCGTCTCCAACAATTCTTGGATCTAAAATTCTAGATGTAGAATCTAGCGGGTCTACTGCTGGATAAATTCCGAGCTCTGCAATCTGTCTAGACAATACTGTTGTTGCATCTAAGTGGGCAAAGGAGGTAGCAGGTGCGGGATCAGTTAAATCATCAGCAGGAACATAAATGGCTTGTACAGATGTAATTGAACCTTTATTTGTTGTTGTGATTCTTTCCTGTAGATTTCCCATATCAGTTGCTAGTGTTGGTTGATATCCAACTGCCGATGGAATTCTTCCTAATAGAGCAGATACTTCTGAGCCTGCCTGAGTAAATCTAAATATATTATCTACGAAAAATAATACATCTTGGCCTTCCTGATCTCTAAAATATTCTGCAACAGTTAATCCTGTTAAAGCTACTCTTGCTCTTGCTCCTGGTGGTTCGTTCATTTGCCCATAAACTAAGGCTGCTTTTGAGCCTTCTCCATCAGGCTTTATTACTCCGGAGTCTATCATTTCATGATATAAATCATTACCTTCCCTTGTTCTCTCTCCAACTCCAGCAAAGACAGAGAAACCTCCATGAGCTTTTGCAACGTTATTAATTAATTCCATTATAAGTACTGTTTTTCCTACTCCTGCTCCACCAAATAATCCAATTTTTCCTCCTTTTGCATATGGTGCTAAAAGGTCTATTACTTTAATTCCCGTAACAAGAATTTCAGTCTCAGTAGATTGATCATTAAAGGTTGGTGCAGGTCTATGAATAGGCCAGTTTTCTTTATTCTTAACTTCACCTTTTTCATCTATAGGCTCACCTATAACATTTATAATTCTTCCTAAAGTTTCTGGGCCAACTGGAACTTTAATCGGTGAACCTGTATCTGTAACTTCATCACCTCTTTTTAAACCTTCTGTAGCATCCATTGCTATAGTTCTGACGCTTGACTCTCCTAAATGCTGAGCCACCTCTAATACGAGTCTATTACCAGCATTGTTACATTCTAAAGCTGTTAAAATTTCTGGTAGCTCTCCATCAAACTTTACATCGACTACTGCTCCAATAACTTGTGTTATATTTCCTTTTTTCATAATTATAAACTTTCTGCTCCTGATATAATTTCGATTAGTTCTTTTGTAATTGCTGCTTGACGACTTCTATTGTACTCAATAGTAAGCTTATCAACCATTTCACCTGCGTTTCTAGTAGCATTATCCATAGCACTCATTCTAGAACCTTGTTCGCTAGCTGAATTTTCTAACATTGCTTTAAAAATCTGTGTAGAAATATTTTTTGGTAGTAGGTTACTCAAAATTTCATCTTCCTCAGGCTCAAACTCATAACTTTCATTATTAGTTTGATCCTTTTCGTTTTCAGTTTTCAAAGGTATAATTTGTTGTTCTTGTGGAATTTGAGTAATTACATTTTTAAATTGATTATAAAAAATAGTACAAACATCAAATTCTTCTTTTTCAAATTTTTCTATTATTATTTTTCCTACTTTATTTGCATCAAAATAACTGATATTTTTTGAATCTTTAAAAGATAATTTCTCAATAATATTGTTTTTATATTGTCTTTTTAATTGATCATAACCTTTTGAACCAACTGTAATAATTTTCAGTGATTTGTTTTCATTTGATATTTTCTGAAAAAATAACTTTGCTTTCTTTATAATATTTGAGTTAAATCCACCACAAAGACCTCTATCAGAAGTCAATACTACACATAAATGGGTTTTCTCTTGTCCAGTTCCCAGTAAAAGTTTTGGAGCGTTTTCTTTATCTGATACTGAGCTAGAAAGATTAAGAATAATATTGTTCATTTTTTCCGAATATGGCCTTCCTCGCTCTGCATTTTCTTGTGCTCTTCTTAGTTTTGCTGCAGCAACCATTTTCATAGCCTTTGTTATTTTTTGTGTAGACTTAACACTTGAAATTCTTTTTTTTAAATCGTCTAAACTGGCCATAGCTTTTACTTAGAGCTTTCTTTATGTTGCCTGATTAATTCTACTAAAGCTTTTTCAGAGTCTTCCTCAAGTTTTCCAGTGTTAGAAATTGCTTCTATAATTTCTGGTTTTTCTGATTTACATTTAGCAATAATTTTTGTTTCAAAAGAAGCTATGTCCTTTAGTTCTACATCATCTAGATACCCTTTTACCCCACAAAACACTGAAATAACCTGTTCAGCTACAGTCATTGGAGAATATTGTTTTTGTTTTAAAAGTTCAGTTAACTTTGAACCCCTATTTAAAAGTTTTTGAGTTGAAGCATCTAAATCAGATCCGAATTGAGCAAATGCTGCCATTTCTCTATATTGTGCAAGCTCTAATTTCATAGAACCTGAAACCTTTTTCATTGCCTTAGTTTGAGCAGATGATCCGACTCTAGATACTGATAAACCTACGTTTATTGCTGGTCTTATACCTTGGTTAAATAGATTTGTTTCTAGAAAAATTTGTCCATCTGTAATTGAGATTACATTTGTTGGTATAAATGCTGACACATCTCCACCTTGAGTTTCTATAATAGGTAGTGCTGTAAGGGAACCTCCGCCATGTTCGTCACTCAATTTAGCAGCTCTTTCCAAAAGTCGACTGTGTAAATAGAATACATCTCCAGGGTATGCTTCCCTTCCAGGGGGCCTTCTTAATAGCAATGACATTTGTCTGTATGCAACAGCTTGTTTTGACAAATCATCATAAATTATTAGTGCATGCATACCATTATCTCTAAAAAATTCTCCCATAGTACAACCAGTGTAGGGCGCCAAAAATTGCAGAGGTGCAGCATCTGATGCTGTTGCAGCAACTATAGTTGTGTATTCCATTGCTCCTGCCTCTTCTAATGTTTTTTCAATTTGTCTAACTGTTGATCTCTTTTGTCCAATAGCAACATAAATACAATATAATTTTTGTTTTTCGTCCCCAGATTCATTAATTTTTTTTTGATTAATGATTGTATCAATTGCAACTGCAGTCTTTCCTGTTTGTCTATCTCCAATAATCAATTCTCTTTGACCTCTTCCAATTGGAACTAAACTGTCAACAGATTTTAAACCAGATTGCATTGGTTCACTAACCGATTTTCTTGGAATAATACCTGGAGCTTTAACTTCAACTCTACTTCGCTTTACTCCTTTATCTAAATTTCCTTTACCATCTATTGGATTACCTAATCCATCAACTACTCTTCCCAAAAGTTCTTTACCGACTGGTGTATCTACAATTGCACCAGTTCTTTTAACTGTGTCTCCTTCTTTTACAGCCTTATCATCTCCGAATATAACAACGCCTACATTATCACTTTCTAAGTTTAATGCCATTCCCTTTGATCCATCAGCAAACTCAACCATTTCTCCAGCTTGAACGTTATCTAATCCATAAATTCTAGCGATTCCATCTCCTACAGACAAAACTTGCCCAACTTCAGTTACTTCTGCTTTATCTCCAAATTTTTTGATTTGCTCTTTTAAGATCTTAGTAACTTCTGAAGGATTAATTTCCATTTATGCCTCTATCATTTTATTTTCAATTTGTTGCAATTTATTTTTTACAGATGTATCGATCATCATGCTTTCAATTTGCATTATCAATCCACCTATTAAACTCGGATCAAATGTATAATTTAGTTTTACTTCCGAACCAAAATTTTTTGATAAATCATTTTTAATATTATTAATTTCATCGTTACTTAATTCCTTTGCTACCGATAACTTAGCTGTAATTTCGCCTCTACTTTTAGAACATATATCGATAAAAACTTTTAATATTTTTTCTACGTAAAAAAATCTTCTTTTTTTTATCAAAAAACTAATAAATTTTTTGAGTAAACTATTTAATCTAAATTTTTCAAATATTAAGTTTATGATTTTTAATTGTTCATCTTGTTTACAAGTTGGATCTTTAATTAAAAAAATGAAATCTGTACTGTTAGAGATTAATTTGATAAAAACTTGAACATGTTCCTCTACTTCTTTAAGAGTATTTGTTTCTGAGGCAAGTTCATACAAAGCTTGGGAGTAGCTTTTTGCAGATGAATCTGAAAAACTATTTTTTGTGCTCAATTTTAATCCTTATAGTGAAAATTTATTAAATTTGAGATTAATTAACATATGATATACATCTCTTCAAGCGACACATTGTGCAAAAACCCTTGAATTTAGCACTTAATTGAAGCTAATTGGATCAACATCAACCACGAGTTTTATTTCGTTTTGCTTTTTGAATTTATTTAAAATTAAAGATAAATTTTTTTGAATTTTTTGTGATTTTTTTGATCTAATCAAAATTCTATACCTATAATTATTTTTAATTTTTGGAATTGGTGCTAGCACAGGACCTAAAATTTTAGCATCTAGTTTTTTTTTCAAAGTTTGTATCAAGTTAATCGCTAAACTCTCAACTTTTACCTCTTTTTTTCCACTTAATATAATGGCTATAAATCTCTCAAATGGTGGGAGTTGATTTTTTCTTCTAAGCTCCAATTCTGTTTCTAAAAACTTATCTGGATCTGAATTAGTTATTTGGGAAATTACATTTGAGTCATTTCGGAAAGTTTGAAAATAAACAGTTGCTGGTTTTCCTGTTCTTCCCGCTCTACCAGATAGTTGATGATAAAGTTGTAAATTTTTTTCAGCAACTCTTAAATCATAACCACGTAAATTAATATCTATATCAAGTACCACAATACAGTTTAGATTGGGAAAATGAAAACCTTTAGATATTAGCTGGGTACCGATTAAAATATTTATTTTATTGTTAATTATTTTATCTAAAATTTCTGCTGATGATTTTTTATTCATAGTATCACTCGAGAATATTTCTATTTTATTTCCAGGAAAAATATTCTTTACCTCTTCAAAAACCTTTTCTACACCTGATCCACTAAATATAAACTCACAATTTGAATTTTTGGTACATTTTCTTAAAAGTGGAGTTTTAAATCCACAATAATGACAAATTAAATTTCCCTTAATTTTATGATAAACTAAATTTATAGAACAATTTGGACAAGAATGTTGCTTTAAACATTTCTTGCACAATACAAATGGAGAAAAACCTCTTCGATTAACAAAAAAAAGAACTTGATCTTTTTTTTGTAAATGATTTTTAACTTTTTCAATTATTTTCTTTGATATAAAAAAATTTGATTTTAATGAACCTTCACTTACCTTTACTATCTCATGATTTGGGAGATTTGCATCCATATATCTTTTATGTAATCTAGTTATTAAAAATTTTCCTTTTTTTATATTTTGAAATGTCTCTAGAGAAGGTACAGCTGTAACAAGATTAATAGGTATATTTAAAAAAGAAGCCCTTGAAATAGCCATATCTCTTGCATTGTAAATTACTCCTTCATCTTGTTTATAGGATTGATCATGTTCCTCATCAACAATGATTAGCCCTAGTTTAAAAAAAGGCAAAAATAATGACGATCTAGCACCTATTACAACTTTTATTTTTCCTGTGGCAATACCGTTCCAAATAATTTTTTTATTTTTTTTTGTAACAGATGAATGCCAAATTGCTGGTTGAAAACCAAAAAAATCTATAAATTTTTTTTGGAAATCATTAGTTAAGCCTATTTCTGGCAATAAAATTAAGCCTTGGAAATTTTGTTCGATTTTTTTTTTTAAACTATTAAAATATACAATTGTCTTTCCAGATCCTGTTGTTCCTTGAATTACATGTACCCTAAATTTTTTGTCATTATTAGTTATTTGTTTAACAGATTGCACCTGTTCCGAAGAAAGCTTAAATTTACTTGTCTTTTGTGATGTAATAAATTTATCTAATTCTAGATGATTTTGACTTTCTATAGCCTCATTACTTAATAAATGTAATTTTAAAGACATTCCTAATGGAACTATATTGTATTCAGAAAACCATTTTAGAAAATCAATCGTCTGTCCATTGAGTGATGGAATTTTTAGTTTTCTAGTAACTGGTTTAATAGAAAAATTCTTACTAATATCCTTTTCAAAATCGTCCCAAACAACACCAATTTTATTTTTTTTTCCAAAAGGTATTTCTACATAATCACCTTTTTTTAAATTAAGTCCTCGGTCATCATATGTAAACGGATGATTAAATATATTTGGTAGTAAAACAGGAATTTTCATATTTTCATATGAAAATATATTACGAATGAATTTGTCTTTTATCTACTGATAAAGCTGCTTCTTTAACAGCTTCAGAAAACGTTGGATGAGCATGACAAGTTCTTGCTATATCTTCAGAACTTGCACCGAATTCCATAGCAATTGCCATTTCTGCAATAAGTTCACCTGCATGGGGTCCAATTAAATGAACTCCTAATACTTTATCTGTAGTTGAATCTGCTAAAATTTTTACAAATCCCTCTGGCTCATCAATTGCTTTGGCTCTTGAATTAGCCATAAAAGGAAATTTTCCAACTTTATATTTTAATTTTTTTTCAATAAGTTGTTCTTCAGTATCACCAATTGCTGCAACTTCTGGTGTAGTATAAATTACACCAGGAATAACATTGTAATTTACATGGCCAGATTGACCAGCAATTAATTCGGCAACAGCTATTCCTTCTTCTTCCGCTTTATGTGCTAACATTGGTCCTTGAATGACATCTCCAATTGCATAAATATTTTCAATATTTGTCTGAAATTTTTTATTTACATTAATTCTTTTCTTTTCATCGAGTTCTATACCCAATTTTTCCAGATTTAAATGTTTTGTGAATGCTTTTCTTCCAACAGCAATTAATACAACATCACTATCTAATTCCTCTTTTTTTCCAGTTTTATCTTTTGTATCAATTCTCACAGCATTATTATTTTTAACTATTTTTTCAACTTTAGTATTCAAATGAAATTTTAAACCTTGTTTTTTTAAAATCTTCATAAATTCATTTGAAATTTCTTTATCCATTCCAGGTGTTATATGGTCTAAAAATTCTACAACATGTACTTCAGATCCTAACCTCGACCAAACTGATCCCATTTCTAATCCTATATATCCGCCTCCAACAACAACCATTTTTTTTGGGACGGTTTTAAGTGATAAAGCTCCGGTTGAAGAAACTATTGTTTTTTCATCAATCTCTACTCCAGGTATTGAGACAGGTTCTGAACCTGTACTTATAATTATATTATCACTTTCAATTGTTGTTTGTGAATTATCCAAACCAAAAATATTTATTTCTTTATTTGATTTTAATTTTCCTATTCCTTTAAAATATGTAACTTTGTTTTTTTTAAATAAAAACTCTACTCCTTTTGTTAAAACACTTACTGCTTTATCCTTATTTTCCATCATTTTTTGAAGATTTAATTTTATTTCCCCAACTTCAATTCCTATTTTTGAAAAATTTTTGGCCTTATGAAAACTTTCTGAGAGATTAAGCAAACTTTTAGATGGGATACAGCCTATATTAAGACATGTACCACCTAAAGAGCCTCTAGACTCAATACAAGCAGTCTTAAATCCAAGTTGAGCTAGTCTAATTGCACATACATAGCCACCTGGGCCTCCTCCAATTACTACTGCTTGAAATTTATCTGCCATTTATAAATCTAAAAATAATTTTCTTGGGTCTTCAAGATTATCTTTTAAAGTTTTTAAAAAAGATACTGAGTCTTTTCCATCAATAATCCTATGGTCATAAGAAAGAGCTAAATACATTATTGGTCTAATTTTTATCTCTCCGTTAATAACTATAGGTCTTTCAATAATATTATGCATTCCTAAAACTCCCGATTGTGGGGGATTTAAAATTGGAGTTGATAGCATTGAGCCATACACACCACCATTACTGATAGTGAATGTACCACCCTGCAAATCTTCTATTGTTAAATTTCCTTTTTTTGCTTTATCAGACATCTCTTTAATATTTTTTTCTATTTCAGCAAATGATTTTTCATCTGCATTTTTTAAGACTGGAACAACCAAACCTTTTTCTGTGCCTACTGCAAAGCTTATATTGTAATAGTTCTTATAAACTATTTCATCACCCTCGATTTCTGCGTTAATTGGAGGAAAAGATTTGAGCGCTAATACACTTGCTTTCACAAAAAAAGACATAAAACCAAGTTTAATTCCAAAACGATTTTGGAAATCCTCTTGATTATTTTTTCTCATTTCAATTATATTGCTCATGTCAACTTCGTTAAATGTAGTCAACATTGCAGCATTTTCTTGAGCTTGTTTTAATCTTTTTGCAATTGTTTGTCTTAACCTGCTCATTTTAATTCTTTCCTCTTCACCAAATTTTGTTTTTCTTTCTGAAGGCATTGGGGTTGCTTCCATTAAACTTAATAAGTCACCTTTTAAAATTTGACCTGACTTTCCTGTGCCTTTAACTGCTTCAATTTCAATATTATTTTCTTCAACAATTTTTCTTACAGCAGGAGACAAGGTGTTATTTGATGTATAATCTTTTTGAACCTTTAGTTCTTTCGTTAAAATAAGAGGTGTTTCTTTAACTTCTTCAATATCTTTTTTTTCTTCAAAAATTTTAGGTTGATTAATTTTTTCTTTATTTAAATTAATTACATTATTAATTTTTTTTTCTTCAACTTTTTTTTCAACTGGTTTTTTTATTTCTTGATCTAAATTGGAGATTTCTCCAAGAATTGCTCCAACTTCAACTGTATCACCATTTTTAAAGTTAACTTCACTTAAAATTCCATCTGTTGGTGCTGGAACCTCTAAATTAACTTTATCTGTTTCTAGTTCAACAATCGGCTCATCAGCTATAATACTTTCACCTTTGTTTTTTAACCATTTAGAAATGGTAGCTTCCGTAATGCTTTCTCCTAATACAGGTACTAAAATTTTTTCAGTCATTTTTAATTAAAAACTTTATTAATTATTTCTTCTTGTTGAGCCAAATGTCTCCTTGCATAACCAGTAGCAGGTGTTGCATCTGGACTTCTACCAATATAAGAAATTTTACTATTTTTAGCGTTAATATGATCTAATGTCCATTGTATATAATCTCTCACCGAAAACCATGCTCCCATATTTTTTGGTTCTTCTTGGCACCAATAAAACTTAGCATTTTTTGCAAAAGGTTTAATTTCTTTTACGAGACTTTTGACTGGAAAAGGATAAAGCTGTTCTATTCTTAAAA